>NZ_CEXQWX010000307.1:0-2146 GCF_982718395.1 Carboxylicivirga sp. | reverse complement strand
GATAATGCCATTCTGTTTACCAATGGTGATAATGATACATTTCCGCTTTGGTACGCTCAGGAGGTGGAAGGCATCCGTACAGATGTGCGTGTTTGTAACCTAAGTTACTTACAAACGGATTGGTACATTGATCAGATGAAGCGTAAAGCTTATGAATCAGATCCAATGCCATTCTCATTAGAGCACGCTCAATATGTTACTGGAAGTCGTGATGTTGTTTATTTGCTTGATCGGATTAAAGGAGCAGTTGACTTAAAAGAAGCTGTTGGCTTTGTTGCCAGTGATAATCCAAAAACAAAGCAAGTACCGGAATATGCTGGATATATCGAATATCTGCCATCAAAGCAGTTTAAATTACCTGCAGACAGCCTTAAGGTATTACAAAGAGGCATTGTTTCTGAAAATGCTGCTCATCTTTTATCTAATGAGTTGGAGATTAATCTTCAGAAAGATATGATTATGAAGAATGAACTCATGATCCTTGATCTGATCTCTAATAACGATTGGGAGCGTCCAATTTATTTTGCTGTTACGGTAGGTTCCGATAACTACGTAAGTCTGCAGGATTATTTCCAGTTGGAAGGTTTTGCTTACCAGGTTGTACCAATCAAAACAGTTAATAACGATGGACAATATGGTCGTGTTGATACCGAGCGCATGTATGATAATGTGATGAACGACTTTAAGTGGGGTGGTTTTGATAATCCAAATGTATACCTGGATGAAAACCATTTACGAATGGCAACCAACATTCGTAACAACTTATCACGTCTTGCATTAGCTCTGATAGATGAAGGAAAGGAAGCTAAAGCTAAAAATATCCTTGACAAAAGCATGGAAGTATTGAGTGGCGACCGTGTACCACATAATTACTTCAGTATCTTTTTAGCCGAGGGCTATTTTAAGATTGGTGATTTTGAAAAAGGTGAAACGATTCTTAAGGAACTGGCTGAAGACCGTTTGAAAGAAATGGATTATTTTAATTCTCTTTCGTCAGCTAAACGTGCTTTAACAAGACGTGAACCAGATACGGCCATGGCCATTTATATGGAGATTGTAAAAATTGCTCAGCAGTACGAGCGCGAGGACTTAATGAAGTTCCTTGAGAAAGACTATGAAAAGAATGTAAGACGCATGGGCTTCTTTGGTGAATAAGTATGAATTGGAAGGTTCAACCACCAACCGCTTTAAGGGCATTGTTTCCCAACACCATATGGAGATTCAATAAAAGTGAGAAAACACTTTATCTCACTTTTGACGATGGCCCGGTGGAAAAGGAAACAACCTGGGTCATGAACCTTTTGGATGAATACCAGATAAAAGCCAATTTTTTTTGTGTTGGTGAGAATGCCGATAAAAATGCTCACCTGCTCGAAGAACTAATTAAAAGAGGCCATAGTGTAGGAAACCATGCCTATAACCATTTACCCGCGTGGAAATGTTCACGACAGGAGTATTTTGACAATATTGCTAAAGCAAGACCATTCATACCAGGTGCATTATTTCGTCCGCCACACGGACAGCTTTACCCCTGGTATATGCAAGAGCTAAAAAAACAATTTAAGCACATTGTTATGTGGGATGTATTATCGATGGATTACGATAACCGTCTTTCGCAAAGCGAAGTTTTAAACAATGTTATGCACTATACAAGGAATGGTTCCATATTGCTTTTTCACGATTCTAAAAAAGCCTGGAAAAGAATGCACTATGCACTTCCGGCTGCTTTAGATCAATTGTTAAAAGAAGGCTATCAGTTTAAAAAAATCGAGATGGATTGATTAATTCCGGCAATTATAACTTTGCAATTTTATAGTTGCCAGTATAATTAACCATCTGTAATTGAAAAAATAAGCAATACATAAACCGGATATAGTTCTAAAACATTGATTCTATATCCAGATATTAACAAAAAAGACATGAACATTTTACTATTAGGTTCCGGAGGACGCGAACATGCATTAGCCTGGAAAATGGCCCAGAGTGATAAATTATCGCAATTATTTATTGCACCTGGAAATGCCGGAACTTCTCAGGTAGGAACAAATGTAAATATCAATCCAAATGATTTTGAATCGGTAAAATCATTTGTACTTGATAGCAACATTAATATGATTGTAGTTGGTCCTGAAGAACCATTAGTAAG
>NZ_CEXQWX010000306.1:0-2226 GCF_982718395.1 Carboxylicivirga sp. | reverse complement strand
TAAAAGTTACGATATAGAGAAGAGAGTAGAAGACCTACTGGGTAGGATGACTTTGGATGAGAAAATTGAGCAGCTTGCCGGATATGGTTTCGATACAAAAGTGAATAAAAGGCTTGGAATTCCAGGCCTGAAGATGACCGACGGACCGGTTGGGATAAGATGGGGAGAAGCCACAGCACTTCCATCGGCCGTTGCCCTCGCCTCTTCCTGGGACAGAAACTTAATGCAACGAGTGGGAACCCTATTGGGGCATGAAACAAAAGAAAAAGGACGAAACTATTTGCTTGCCCCCTGTGTTAACATTCACAGAATCCCTGTAGGGGGCAGGAATTTTGAAAGCTATGGAGAAGATCCATACCTGTCTGGTCAATTAGCTGTGCCATATATTAAAGGAGTACAAAGTCAGAATGTATTGGCTTGTGTGAAGCATTTTGCTTGCAATAACCAGGAGTGGAACAGAAGAAAACTGGATGTAATTGCGGACGAACGCACAATGCACGAAATCTATTTTCCCATGTTCAAAGCTGCAGTGCAGGAAGGGAATGTTTGGTCGGTAATGTCATCATACAACCTGGTAAATGGGCAATACGCCAGTGAAAACAACTATCTCCTCAACGAGGTGCTTAAGGACAAATGGGGATTTAAAGGATTTGTGGTATCCGACTGGGGGGCAACGCACAGTACTGCACCTAGTATAAACGGAGGATTGGATATCGAAATGCCGCATGGGAGACATATCAACAGTGAAAAGGTAAAACAGGCTTTGTCTAACAAGCAGATAACCGAAGACAGAATAGACGAGATGACCCGACGAGTATTGAGGGTCAAATTCCTGGCCGGATTGTTCGATAATGAGAAAGAAATCACTACAAACTACGTTAACAGTAAAGAACACAACCAAATTGCATATGAAGCTGCGGTTAACGGGATTGTATTGCTGAAAAACGAAAAAGATCTGCTACCAATTGATCAGGATAAATTCAAAAAGATCGCTATTATCGGACCTAACGCTGCTTTTGCCAGGGTAGGTGGAGGTGGAAGTGCCAAAGTCTTGCCACCTTATACTGTGTCACCACTGGAAGGCTTGCAAAATAAAGCAGGTAATAAGCTACAGATTGACTACGCCTTAGGGACTGCAATAAAGGATGACATTCGTGTACTTGAAAGCAGTTTTTTCAGGGATGAAAACAATCAACATTGCCTTAAAGCTGAATATTTTAATAACATTAATCTTGAAGGTAAGCCACATTTTACCAGGGAAGATAAAGAGATCGATTTTTTGTGGTTTTTTGATGCTCCCAGACTAGATATGCACGGAGCAGACGATAGTAATCAATTTTCGGTACGCTGGAAAGGTAAAATTAAAACACCCGCTACTGGTGAGTACAAGTTTTTTGTTATGCATAATGATGGTGTGCGTCTAAAAATTAACGGCGAAACCATACTTGATAATTGGAAAGCACATCGAGAAAGTATTATCGATACATGCAAAATTAGTTTAAAAGCGAATTCATATTATGACATTGAGCTTGAATATTTTGATGATAGAACTATTTCCGAAATTAAACTTGGTTGGGAAATTCCTGGAGAAAATCTTATTGCTGAGGCGGTAGAAGTTGCTAAGAATTCGGATATGGCTGTCATCTTTGCCGGTTTGTCTGATCATTTTGAGGGAGAAAGTCGAGACAAAGATTTTCTGGTATTGGAAAATCAGGACCGATTGATCAAAGCGGTTAGCAAAGTGAATCCCAATACGGTTGTGGTGATGATTACCGGAACACCACCAGTGATGGAAGCCTGGGCCGATGATGTGCCCACAATTGTTCAGGCCTGGTTTGGCGGTCAGGAAGGTGGAAATGCCATCGCTGATGTTTTGCTTGGTAATACCAATCCTTCAGGAAAGCTACCATCTACCTTTTACGTGAAGAAGGAAGATGCTCCAGGATTAAAGGATTATCGAAACGAGAACCTAAAGTCAGTTTTTAACGAAGGGATATTTGTTGGTTACCGCTACCTGGAAAAAAACAATATCAAGCCGCGTTATGCCTTTGGTCATGGCTTATCTTATACCGATTTCGAATACGGTGAGATTAAAGTAAAGGAGATTGATGCACAAACATTTGAGTTGACCATCCCTGTTTCTAATACAGGAAAAATGACGGGAAGTGAAGTCGTTCAGGTGTACGTGGGCGAAATTAATCCCCAGGTTGCACGTCCGGTAAAGGA
>NZ_CEXQWX010000305.1:0-2290 GCF_982718395.1 Carboxylicivirga sp. | reverse complement strand
TTTTAATGCTTTCTTGTCAGATTTGCGCCCTCCAACCAACGCCAGCAAGAAGTACAATACTGCCAACCCGGCTTCTATAACAAGAAGTAGTTCAACTGTCAGGCTCTTTAGTAACAGAAAATAAGCACAAGTTCGTATTACAACGACAACAATATTCAAGGAGGCTATTAAACGATGCAGCAGGAAAGCACTTAGAACGATCTCAGTCAATACCTTCATCGCATAACAAAACACGAAAACCATGAAGACAACAAAGTATTGCTCTACTTCCGGTATATTAAAGAAATCACCAAATGCTACCCGAAAGTACCATAGTAAAAGCGTTAATATTACAACCATAGCGAAGGCTACGACAAAATATCCACTAAAGAACCTTAGTATTGTTTTTTGTGTAACTGAACTTACGAGTTCTGGCACAAACCTTATGATCACATGTCGCAACGGGCTTGTAATCAACAACTGATAAAGGGTGAATAAGCCAAAAAGGAAAAAATAGGTACCATATACATCAACAGGCAATTCTCTCAATACCATTACTGATGCAATAAAACCCAGTGATTGCACAACTATTTTGGCAATGTATACCCAAATGGTATTTTCAACTAGTACCCTCTTTCGTGACTCCATAAATGCTTATGTGTGCCTGTTATTATTTGCTATCAAGCTGTTATAAATTTCTTCATATTGGACGGCAATATTTTTCCACTGGTACTCTTTCAACAGCTTGCGATAAGCCAATTCTGCCCGATGTTGCATACCTTCTGTATCTGTCATTGCCAATTTCAGTCTTTCTGCCAGATGATCGACATTTTCATTCTTAAAAAAAAGCACCTCTTCATTATCAAACACATTGGTGTTTGCCTCAATATCACTAACAATCATTGGAGTTTTCATTAACCCTGCTTCCAGTAGCATAATCGACATTGCTTCATATAAGGAAGGCATTACAAAAAACGTGGCAGATTCTACATAGCTTAATAATGTTGCTCTGTCTTTTATCAGTCCAAGAAATTCAATATTCACCCCTTTCGACTGGTTTAATATCCTTTTCTTATAATCCGGAAGCTGGTCAATATTGCCTGCTACTTTTAGCTTTCCTCTATAATCTATTTGTTTTAGGGCATCAATTAGCAGGTGCAGCCCTTTGATTGGGATAATTCGCCCGGCACTAAATAATATATAAGGCGATTCATGATGCATCGGAACAACCTGCTCTTTGATTTGAGTATTGATTCCATTGGGTATATAGCGAACTGAAATATTGTACCGCTGCCTGTAAAACTCATTTAAACTTTTGGAAACGGATGTGAATATACTTGCCGAATAAACAGCTATTCGCTCATTAATCTTAAAAAACAGGTTGACTAATGCTGACCATTTACCTCCATCCTGAGGCCGACCATGTGATGTAATAACAACCTTGTATCGTAATCGTAAAACTGGTGCTATAAATGCTGCATCGGTATGATGCAGATGCACCATATCAAATTTCTCTCGCCTACTAAAAAGCACCAGTAGCATTGCATGGATATAATGTGTTAGCACATTAAGCTTTTTCCATGGGCAACCAGGTAAAATAACCTGCTTTACATCGCCCAAAGTAAAATCTTTTTGAGCATGACTTTTAACCGAAAATACTGTGAAACGGTATTTTTTATGCAACTCCGTAATTAAGCTTTGTCCAACAGTGGCAGCACCTCCAAAAGCAGGTAATCCTTTTAATCCAATAACGGCGATGGACGGTCTATGATCGATATGTTTACTTGAACTGTTCAATGGTTGATCGCTTAAATTTATTTTGAATCATAGGTAAAACACCTGAAAGTTGTGCCTTAAGCACTTTTTGCGTGGTTAATGAATTGATGGTTATTCGTGGCAAACAGAATAATTGTTGCTCATGTACCGGATGAATATTTCCCAAACTGGTTGTAACAGCCGTTTTAAAGTGAAGCTGTTCGACCAGTTCTATTTCCCGTTTCCCCAACTCCGCCGGACTGCCAAAAGGATAGGCAAAGTGATTAACATCTTTGCCAATTGCTTTTTCCAGGTTCTGCTTTGAACTTTGTATTTCCTGCTTTAATGACCTTTCATCTAATACCTTTAAAGGTAAATGAGACAGTGTATGTGCCCCAATTGTCACCAATGGGTGTGAAGCCAATAAACCTATTTCTTCCCATGAAAGTACCTTATCCTCTAGATAAGAAACTACATCAATGCCACCTTTCATAAACACTTTATTTAATTCCTGATCAGAAATAAGACCCTGATTTTTGAGCTTCCTGATTTTATT
>NZ_CEXQWX010000304.1:0-2529 GCF_982718395.1 Carboxylicivirga sp. | reverse complement strand
TCCAATGAAAAAGTGGCTTAAAATCTTGTTTTTTATTAGAGTATATTTGTGGTTCCAAAATTTTAATTACTGTTTAAAAGCGATTTCCCTGTGAATTGGATCAGCAAACCAGTATTACGGTATCACTCGTCGTTCGACTAATAGACATAAATCAAGTTAATTGGGCATTGGACTAATGCAATGTAGAAAATTGCTGCCTTGCTGTTGACAATTGAATCTTTTTGTATTCAATACTGATGCCGTACATTTGTGACAATTATTAATACAATTCTTATATAATCTGCAATGTCGATACTTTTAAATTGTTTACCACCTGCCGATATCTATAGCCCTTCTATCTCGCTTTCTATTCTGAAAGCTTTTATGGAGCAAAACGGCGTGGAAACAAATGTGAAGTATTGGAATTTCTGCCTGTCCGTTATGTCGGATTATACGGATAGTGAGGACACCGAAATACGACTATTACCTTTCTTATCCATTCTGAATGATCGTCATCAAAACACGAAAGGCAATAGAAGGATATTGTCATTGCTACAGCGTGTAGATCCTGAGCATAAGAGTTTGGATGCTAATTATTACGGTGACTTTCTTTCAGAGGCGAAGGAGGAGATTTATTCTGTCATTCGTGAGGAATTGCAAACCATTGATTTTAGTAAGATCACTTTGTTTGGAATCACAGCAAAATACAATCAGTGGATTCCAGGCATGTTACTGGCCGAAGAAGTTAAAAAAGTTGCGCCTCATGTGAAGATCATAATTGGTGGATTTGGTGGTGAAAAAGTGGCTCATGAAGCCATGAAGTTGTGTTCGGCTTTTGATTATGCCACATGGGGTGAAGGTGAATACCCTTTACTAAATCTGATTGAACAGCAAGCCAGTGACAATCCTGATTTGACATTGGTTCCTCGTTTAATTTATCGCCGAAAAGATGAATTAGTGCAGTCTTCGACCAAACAAAGTCAATATCTGGATTTCGAGAACTACATATATCCCAACTATGAAGATTATTTTGATACTTTCCCTAAAGACGAAGATAATGAGCAGATAAGTATACCAATCAACTCCATCCGTTCGTGCCATTGGCATCGCTGCAACTTCTGTGACTTTAACCAGGGCTATAAACTGCGCGCCAGAAGCCCTGAATGTGTGGTTAGAGAAATAGAGCACTTAAATCAACAATATGGAATCAGCACCTTTACTTTTGTGGATAGCGATACCTTTGGCAGCCTAAAACATTTCGATCGTTTACTGGAGCTTATTATTGATTTAAGATATAGAAGTGAAGAAGACTTCTCCTTTTGGGCAGAGCTGATTCCCAATGCCCATTACAATGCGAAATTAATGGAGAAGATGACAATTGCAGGATTTAAAAACCTGTTTATAGGTTACGACGGCCTTTCGGACAATTTGCTCTCGAAGATGAATAAGAGCAACACCTTCTCCGATAATGTGTTTTTTATCAAGTATGCTATTAAAAATGGTATTAATCCGGTCGTTAATGTCATTAAGCATATACCGGGAGAAACAGAAGAAGATGTTCAGGAATGCATAGATAACCTGCATTTTTTGCGCTTCTTTTATGGTGACTCTGTTATTTCCTTTTCTCACGACTATGTACCATTGGTGCTTTCGTCCATGTCTAAATATTACAGGCTAATGCCTGATAATGAATTGGAGCATTACAACAGCGATGATTTATCTTACCTCTTGCCTGATTCTTTTTCTAATTATAAGGATCGCTTTCATTTGTTCAGATATAAACGTGATGTGCCAGCCAATGCCCGCGAATGGGATAAGCTAAAAGAGGTGGAAAACTATTACAAGAGCAATCGATTCAGCTATAAGGTACAGGAGCACAATGGTATTTATTACTATACTGAATATTGTAATGATGAGGAGATTGAGAATATCGTATTCGGCGAGCCTGAATATTCCTTTGTACTTAAGGCAACGGAGCAACAGGTGTTTGCGTTCGATAAGTTGTTGATAACAGCCAAAGATCAATTTCCGGGTATTACAGAAGTAAGACTTAAAGAAATTCTTTCGAATCTACGACAGAGTTATTTGATCTATTGTAATGCGAATTATTCTAATATTATTTCTGCGTTAGGAGTATGAGATTTAATAACCCGGATCCAAAATTTCACGTCGAGTTCGGGATAAAACAAAAACTACACGAAAACAACTGCAATAAAGCGTTTTTTCAGAAGTTTCTACTGCTTCATAAACGATTACATAGCTAATGCCAGGTATCCGTTTGGTTCGTTAAAGAAACTCCAATCAGATCATTTTAGTAACGAACTGTTGTAACTTAACTTATCGATTAATAATGCCAATGAACAGTTGAAACCAAGCTAGAATATATATGTATCGGACTTGAGCCCTCAATCCCTTTATCTATTTAAACATAGCCCTAACGGACTATGCTAATATGTATCGTCCCTTCAGGACTATTAAGTATCGCTCTCAGTCTAGCCTGTAGTGCTTGTTCCGCCTTAGCGGAAGCCTATACATAACAGCGCAGGGTGA
>NZ_CEXQWX010000303.1:0-2598 GCF_982718395.1 Carboxylicivirga sp. | reverse complement strand
GAGAAGAATGTCGTTCTTTAATGATCATGTTAAAAGGACGTGTTAAAGGAGAAATGATCGATTATTCGGGAAAAGCCATTAAGATTGAAGATATTGAGCCACCTAAACCTCTTGCCATCGCTTTTTTATTTGGAGAGAATAATACTTGCCCCGTAAATATTGTTGCAAACAATTCAGTTGAAATATTACATCTGCCCAAAAAATCGGTAATAGAGTTGATGCAAATAAGCTCATTTGTGCTCAAAAATATCATGAACATCATTTCGAGCAAAACACAGTTCTTGTCCGATAAGATACGTTTTTTATCATTTCAAACTATTCGTGGAAAAATCGCACATTACCTTTTGCAATTATCAGGTCCGGTTGATGGTGAAATTATCCTGCCGAAAAGTCAGGAGGAACTGGCTAACATGTTTGGTGTAACACGCCCATCTTTGGGACGAGCATTAAGGGATATGCACAACGAAAACATAATAGAAGCAAAAGGGAAAAGCATTAAGATTATCAATCGGGACTTACTTATTAAGCAACTTAAAAAATAAGAATGAATTCTGGTAAAGTTGTGGTGTTGAGTTGTGAGCACGGAGGCAATCAAGTGCCAAGAACATATGAATATCTCTTTGAAAATGCTGAAGATGTTTTGAATTCGCATCGTGGATATGACCTTGGTGCGATGGGATTGTATGATTTGATTAATTCGAACTATATAGCATATAAACAGTGTGCTACGGTCAGTCGTTTAGTTGTTGATATTAACCGTTCGCTTCATCGAAGAACTTTGTTCTCAGAATATACTAAGTCATTACCTAAATCAGGGAAGCAACAAATTCTTGAAAACTATTATTACGCCTTTCGTCGGCCTTTTGCGAAAAAGATAGAAGGCTTCTGGCGTAAGAATAAAACGGTTTTGCATTTATCAGTTCACTCGTTTACACCAGAATTAAATGGTAAAATTCGACAAACAGATTTTGGTATTTTATATAATCCAGAGCGCGAGGAAGAGAAAAACTTTGCTGTGCTTTGGAAGAAACAATTAAATGAAAGGCTGCCACATTGTCGTGTTCGTTTTAATTATCCGTTCAGGGGTAAACCAGATGGTCACGTGCGATATTTCAGGGATCGGGAAGAGAATAAGTATTTGGGTATAGAGTTCGAGATGAATCAGAAATATGCGAATAATACAGAAATAAAAGAGCAAATTGCGAAGTGCTTTCATCTTACAGTTGAAGTGTGGCTCAAAGACTAGAAAAACAAATATGCATGGCTATATTTGCTTAAAATTATCAAAAGCCATGATCAAATTTAATAAGAAGTCACTTATTCGATGGAAAATATATATAGATAGAGCCCGAATGTATATAGGCTATATTCAATTTTTAATGATAGGTTTTGTATTTCTCGAATCATATAAAGACAGTAGTTGGGGGCAATTGATCTTTGATAACCTGGTTTATTCGATCCCAATCCTATTTGCCTTATTTATTCTTTTACAATTAGTATTAGGCCGCATTGACACCCTTTTAGGTCTTAGGGAAGAGGAGATGAGAAATGCGTCGACATCAAACCCTGTGATGCGAGAATTACTTGAAAATATTAAAGACTTACAACATGAGGTAAGGTTTTTAAACAAAAAACTACACGAAAAGAAAGAAGAAGAATAATGAATGCAGAACAAATTTTTTATGTCATTATAGCCATTGTTGCATGGCAATTTATATTTGATCAGTGGCTGGATTACCTTAATCACAAACACGTAAAAACAAAAATTCCGGAAGAGCTTGATGGAATTTATGACAATGAAAAGTATCGCAAGCAACAGGAATATAAGAGAGCCAATTATAAATTTGGAATACTGAGTGAAGTGTTGAGCTTTACTATTATGATGTTAATGTTAATATTTGGTGGTTTTGCCTTAATACATCAATGGGTGGCTGCAATAAGCTCTGAGCCAATTATTCAATCTTTACTGTTTTTCGCGGTAATTGGTTTAGGATCATCAATCATTGGTTTGCCATTTAGCATATACGGAACTTTCGTAATTGAGGAACGTTTTGGTTTTAACAAAACAACTCCAAAAACATTTGTGCTGGATCTGATAAAATCAATGCTGCTTTCGGTATTGATTGGTGGCCCCTTAATGGCCCTTGTTATATGGCTGTATAACATTGCGGGTGACTATTTCTGGTTGTATGCCTGGATGGTGATCAGTGGTTTTACCATTTTTATGGCGATGTTCTATACATCTATCATATTACCGTTGTTCAATAAACAAACGCCGCTTGAAGAAGGGGAATTACGTGATGCAATCGAAGAATTCTCTTCAAAAGCAGGCTTTAAGCTGGATAACATTTTTGTAATGGATGGTTCGAAAAGAAGCACTAAAGCAAATGCCTTTTTTAGTGGTTTAGGTAGCAGAAAGCGGATTGTGCTTTACGATACTTTAATCAATGATTTAAACACAGAAGAGATTGTTGCAGTATTAGCACATGAAGTGGGGCATTATAAGTTAAAACACACTTTATGGGGAACTATTACAGGTGTTATTCAGATGGGAATTATATTATTTGTTTTTGGGCTTGTGGTAGGATCGCCTTTATT
>NZ_CEXQWX010000302.1:0-2798 GCF_982718395.1 Carboxylicivirga sp. | reverse complement strand
TTGGTAAAATCGCAGAAAATTCCAATTTTCGCAGGTCCTACAGAGCCTTATAACCGCTTGTTATCACAGATTGCAAAAGGAGCCCAGGCTGATGTTATCATCTTTGCAGGTATTGGGTTGAAATTTGATGAATACCATTACTTTAAAGAACAATTATCGCAGTCTGGAAATATCGATAAAACAATCATGTTTACACACCTGGCAGGTGACTCACAGATTAAAGGATTAATGCTGCCGGATGTAGCCCTAAGTGTGGCACGAGAATTTGGTGATCAGGGAAAAGATGTATTGGTGTTATTAACTGATATGACTAACTGGTCAAACATCTTACGTAACGTGGCTAACTACCAGGATATGATTCCTTCTCTACAAGGATATCCAGGGTCATTATATTCAGAATTAGCTAAAAGATATGAGGTGGCTGCCGATATTGAAGGAGCCGGTTCCATTACCATTATTGGAGCAACAACGTTAGAATCTTTAGAAGATCCTGTGCCTGATAATACAGGTTATATTACCGAAGGTCAGTTCTTCCTTGAAAATGGCAAGCTGAAGTTAGCTCGTTCACTTTCGCGTTTGAAGCAAGGTGTGAATGGTAAAACACGTAGCGACCACCGTGCTATTATGACTGCTATGGCTTCTTTGTTAGCTGACGCTGAAAAGGCTCATGAAGCATCTGAGGTAGGTGCAGCGAATGACCCGTATTCGCAAAAGTTATTACGTTATCGTACTGACTTTATCGACAATATGGAGGAGCCATTTGGTGAGCCTATGGAACTGGAAGCAGCTTTGAATAAATGTTGGGCTATTCTTAAGCGCCATTTCGATCCTACAGAAACGGGCCTCAGTAAAAAACTGATTGAAGAATATTGGGATAAGAATTAATCGGTTATCTATTTAAAAAATGAAACGAACATGAATTTTAACATTCTAAATAGGTTTTGGAGAATGATTAAAATTCATCGAGAGTTCCATCTGGTAATTGAATATTAACATTAAACAGATGAAAGAAATGCACGATAATAAAGAAAACCTGGAAAAGATAGTTTCGAAGCTTAAAGAGCAAGGTATTGATGCAGGAGAGGCTGAAAAGCAACGCATTATCGAAGAGGCTAAGAAACAAGCTGAAGAAATTATTTCGAATGCTAAAGCTCAAAAGCAAACAATTATTGATGAGGCCAATGCCAAAGCTGAACAGGCAGAGAAGAATGCACAGATGGCTTTAAAGCAAGCTTCACGCGATATGGTTGAGGCAACCAAGATTGCCGTACTTAAATACATGGAATCGATCTTTGGCGGTATGAGCGAAAGTTTATTCACGCAAGATCAGTATTTGCAAGAATTGACTAAAGCAGTAATTGCTTCTGTCGAAGGCAACAAAACCATTTCTGTACCAGCTGAAACGCTAAAAGCCATGGAAGCGTATATTGCACAGGCAGGTTTAAAAGAACAAGTGGAACTGCAACCATTAGCCAATAATGAAGCAAAAATTGTAGTACAGTCAAAAGAGAATAGCGGGGTGCAGTTTGTATTAAGCGATAGTGATATACAACAAGCCATGTTTACCTTATTAAATAAAGATTTGGTTGAACGTATAACCCAAAACCAGGAGGCATAATCATGTCGAACTTGGTTTACCTAATGAGTAGTTTGCCATCATTGAAGTTTGGCCAGGTACCACCCATCACTATGGATGAGTTTACCCATGAAGCCAAAGATCAATTATCGGCAAAACACTTTAAGCAACTTGAACCGGTTGATATTTTTCAATCAGCCGATTCAGAAGGAAAGGTTGGCTTAAAAAGCATTGGTACAATGTTGGGAGAGTTGCAGGAAGATATTACTGAAATCCGAACAGCCAAAGCTCAAAGGCGAACCCCTGATTTAGCGCGACTTCCACTTGCTGTAGTTAACGCGAATCCATTGGAGCGAGAGAAGCTTATCATGCGATGGCAATGGGAAGAACTGGATACTATTCAGGCGGGCAAAATGTTCACATTAACGGATGTTATGGTTTATAAATTGCGATTACAGATATTAAATCGTTTAAACTCCTTTGATAAAGAACGTGGTTCGCAGGTATTGGCATCCGTTGTTAATCCACCAAAAAAGAAGGAGGAATAATGGCAGTAGCAAAAATAAAATATACAAAAACAGAACGCGCCCGTCAGAAAAAGATTCTGAAGGTGTCTTTACGCATGCTGCCTTTATTCGAAGCCATGGAAAAATCCTTGATGTCAACAATTAATACAATTGCTGAAAGAATTGAGGAAATCCGTTTGGAAATAAATAAAAACAATGAGGCGGCAGAGCCTTGGATTGCTGTAATGAGCGACTCACATGTGGATATTAAATCGTTTATTTCTGTCAACAAGGTTATCACGAAACACATTGATGTAGCTGGTGTACGTGTAGATCAATACGAAGGAGTGGACTTCAACGTGCAACCCATACAGGATGACACTCCATTATGGGTGGACGATGCGATAGAGTTAATGAAGGAGCAACTGCAGCTGATGGCTGAAATTGACTGTCTGGAAGAGCAGATTCGTTTGCTGGAAGAGGAACTCTTAGATGTACGTGCCCGTATTAAACTGTTCGAAAATCGTCGTATTCCGAATGCTAAAACAGCGATTCGGAAAATTGGTCAGAAACTACAGGATGATGAGCGTTTAACGATTGCCACAGCCAAAGTAGTTAAAACCAGTCAAAAGGAAGGAGTGATGGCATGATTACAAAAATGAAAAAACTAATGCTCTTCATGGCTCATCCTACCAATGATATGGATGATGATTTAA
>NZ_CEXQWX010000301.1:0-2810 GCF_982718395.1 Carboxylicivirga sp. | reverse complement strand
ATTTTTTAACCCATATGCATCAACAAGTTGGAAGATGTGGTGGCATTATTACCGGCGCCATGCAGGGGTAAACCTGTTAATTGGTTTTCCAATACAAATCTTAAAGTTGTTTTATGCGTACTATCGCAAACGAAATGTATTGGAGGAGATAGGCTAATGATTTCTTTTATTGTCATAGGAAAAAACGAAGGACAATACCTACAGATGTCTTTAGAGAGCGTTCGCGAAGTATGTGAATCCATTGCGACTACAACAGAGATAATATATGTTGATTCAGCTTCCACAGATAACAGTGTTGAAATAGCATGCCAGTTTGATGATATATCTGTTTATGCCCTCACAGCAAATAATAATGCGGCAATAGCTCGTAATATTGGAGCAGAGTTAGCAAAGGGTGATATTTTGGTGTTTGTTGATGGGGATATGCAAATACAACCGGAATTAAAAGACGCTTTTTTTAACGAACGATCACAGTTGATACATCCATTTATTTCAGGGAACTGGGAAAACCAGTATTACGATGAACATGATCAGCCATTACACCGGGAAATCTATAAAAAAGTTGCATGCGAAACGGATGAATACCAATACACAACAGGTGGACTGTTTGCAATTACCAAGGCTTTGTGGAATGAAATAGGAGGGATGAATAATACTTTTGCGAAGGGACAGGATTTAGACTTGGGTTTCCGTTTATCAAAACATGGAGTTTTACTTTTGCGCCGAAAGCAGGTAGTAGCATTGCATCATACCATTCATTACATGGATAAAAACAGGATATGGAATGATTTTAATAATGGTTCCCTGGTATTGCCACGTGCGATTCTATACCGCAAACACTTAAATAACAAGTTTGTGATGAAACGCATGTTAAGCAGTGACCCAACCATGTTGTACCTTATTTTTTCCATATTAGCAACTGCATTCGGTTATTACGAAACTATATTGTTGTATCCCTTCATTGTTATTGGCGGTATTACCTATTCACATGGATGGCATGGAATTGGACAAGCCATTATTCGTACTTTTCATCAATTTTTCAGGGATGTTGTAAATATTGGAGCCTTTCTGTTTTATATTCCTCCAAAAAATAACAATATAAAATACGAGCGTATAGATGGGTAAGAAACTAATTATGCATATTGTCAGGTTCTTACCTTTTAATTGGCTGAGATCGTTAGCCCAAAGGCCGTTGATAGTCATTAATTATCATAGCATTCAAGGTATTGACCCCGATTCTGTCATCAATAAAAATACTTATCGGTCTAAAGCTGAGTTTGAAAAAGATATCAGGTTTTTGAAAGAGCACTTTGATATTATATCGCCCGAAGAGATTATTCAAACAAACGGAAATATTACAAATAATGGATTACCCAAGGTAGTTCTGACCTTCGATGATGGTTTAGCTATTAACTATCAGTTTTTTAGTAAGATTCTAAAAAAATATAATATTAAAGCCATTTTTTTTATAAATCCTGACTTTATTGATAATAGAGGTCTGCACTACAAACGCAAGGTGAACTACTTGCTTCGGAAAAATAATTCGGAATCAATCAATGTAGTTCGCTCTCAATGGGAGCAGTTGTTCAAAAGTGTTGGTATAACTCCATCGTTTGTGCCTGAAGATTTGTATCATATTACTTACAAGAAATCATTCATCATCGATCAATTGGCACATTTGTTTCAAATAGATTTTGAAAACGTTGCGCAAAAGCAAGCCATTTATTTAACATCAGAGCAAATTCAGGAGATGTTGGATGATGGATTTTACTTCGGTGGACACAGTATGGATCATCCAAATTACAATGAGTTGGAAGAGAATGAACAAGTACTACAGAGTATAGAAAGTATCGAATGGGTTGTTAAGCAATTTGAGCTCAAATATGCTCTATTTGCATTTCCAATGAATGATCAGAAAATAAGTAAAAGTGTCATTGAACAGATACATAGAGAAGTAGATGTGAGTTTTGGGATTAATGGAATGATGGATGATTTTACAATCCGGCACATACCCCGTATAACTATTGAGCAAACGGGCCAACCCATTAAAGTCTGTTTAAAATATGAGTACCTGAAATACATCTTTTTAAGAATGAAAAACGGAAAAAACTTTAGACGAAAGTAGATGGCCGCTTTGAAAACATATTATATGAAGCGCCTGGCGCAAATGATTGCTCCCAGCTTTGATGTGTTGCAAATCAATCACCTGTTGAAGCCTATTTATGCTGGTAAAGGTCATATTTTAATGTTACACCGTGTGTTGCCTGCTGATAGTAGGGCGCGTATTCATAATCACTTAAGCCTGGAGATTACACCTCGACATTTAGAGGAAATTCTAAAATACTTAAAGAAAGAGGGGTATGATTTTATTTCGATTGATGATGTACCTGACAGAATAAAGAGAAAAACAAAACGCCGGTTTATAGTAGTCACTTTTGATGATGGTTATAAAGATAATTTGTTACATGCGCTGCCGGTGTTTGAAAAGTATCAGGTGCCATTTACAGTATATGTTTGTAATGACTTTCCAGATAAAAAGGTGTTTCTGTGGTGGTATATATTGGAAGAACTTTTACTTAAAAAGGAAAAGTTAGTTATTCCAACAAACAAGCAAGTATATCAATTTGACACTTCAAGCTACCTAAAAAAAGAAAGTGCATTTAATAAAATCAGGAAGCTCAAAAATCAGGGTCTTATTTCTGATCAGGAATTAAATGAAGTGTTTGTGAAAGAGGATGTTGGGGTAATTTCTTTTCTCGAGGATAAGGTACTCTCATGGAAAGATATAGGTTTATTGGCTTTACATCCAT
>NZ_CEXQWX010000300.1:0-2827 GCF_982718395.1 Carboxylicivirga sp. | reverse complement strand
TTATCAGAATACTTGTATCATCTGGATCGAATGATGCAAAACCTGAAACTAAGTGGTTTTTTGAAAGAATTAAGTGGCATTATCGTTGGCGACTTTACCGATATGAAAGATAATGATGATCCATACGGACAAACGGCTTTTGAAATAATTAAGGAAGCGGTTAATGATTATAATTATCCGGTGTTGTTTGGCTTTCCTGCAGGTCATAACCATTTAAATTTGCCTTTGGTTTTGGGTAAACGTGTAACGCTAAAGGTTGAAAACTGCTCTTGTCAATTAAACTTTTAGCCATGGCACAGCACAATGAATTGGGTAAAACCGGCGAGTCAATTGCCGCAAGGTATCTGGAGAAAAAAGGCTTTGAAATACTAGAGCGTAACTGGCAATACAACCATAAGGAGATAGACCTGATCGCCATGCATGATGATTTCCTGGTTGTGATAGAGGTCAAAACGCGAACGACAGATGGTTGGGAGAATCCTAAAGAAGCCATTACCAACAGCAAAATTCGTTTTATTGTTGAAGCCACAGAAGCTTACATTAACGAAAGGGATATTGATAATGAAGTACGCTTCGATGTTGTAACGCTGATCCCCAATGGAAAAGAATGGGATATAGAACATATCGATGAAGCTTTTCATCCAAGCTTGTAATAATGCGCAAATACCTAAATCATCATCCGATAAACATCAACAAAAAAGGGCAACATACTCTGTTGCCCCAATATTTCTCCATTAAAAATTAAAGACTAAAACTTATAACTTTTAGTTAACTCAAAAAGTATCTCAGATTGATTGTTTAATTCTTCAACTGTACTTGCCAGTTCTTCACTGTTAGCAGCTACATTCTGAATTCCCTGAGTTAAATGATTGGTTCCGTTTGTAACCTGAGCTACCCCTTGTGCTTGTTCATCTGTATTGTTTGAAATATCAACAACATTTCGCTTCAGGTTGGTTAAGGCTTCAGCAATGTCATTCACAATTAATGAAGCATCAAGACTCCTGTCTTTTGACTGGTTTGCCAAATCATTAATGCTCTTACTTATTATAGCCGTATTGTCACTTAATTTCTGTATCTCGGCCGCAACAACTGCAAACCCTTTACCGTAATCCCCGGCACGTGCCGCTTCAACAGCAGCATTTAATGATAAGATACGCACCTGCATAGCAATTTCATCAATTTGCGCGACCTTATCGGCAATCATGATTTGCAATTCAGTTGCTTCCTTTGCGCCCTCACGGAGTGTCACCATTTTATCGTTAATATCAGTTGTTTCATTTTTTATGACTACGCCTTTTTCATTCGTCTGTTGTAAGGTAGCATTCATTTCCTGCATATTGCAACTAATCTGCTCAGTAACGCTTGCCTGCTCATTTGTAGCCGATGATAAGTTTTCACTGCTTCCTTGTAACTGACGACAGGCTGAACTAATATTCTCCGCTCCATTCTTCACCTCATTCATATGCTCAGTCAAATTGTCGACCATGTGCTTAAACGCTGTTGCTAATTTGCCTATCTCGTCATTGGTATCAATGTTGATATCTACTCCTAAATCGCCTTTAGAAATATCTTCGCTAATGACAGTTAGTCGCTCCAGAGGTTTTGTCATTTTTCTGACAAAAAATCTTAAGCGAATGGTCGTAGCAATAATTGCAAGTATAATTGCAATCAGGATAACGATCAAAGTATAGATAAAGGATTCAAAAACTTTAAAAGCATGCACTTTTGTTTGTAATTGCCAGGGCGTTTGATTATCCGTTAAATGAATAGGATGTCCCATACAACCTAAAGGAAGGTTAAACCAATGCTCAGGTTGACCTTTGACAATACTTTCCAATCGCTTTTCCGGCTCTATAGTATCTTCTCCCAAAAACTTACCAATTAAGTTTTTTTTATGAGTATGGGCCATATAAAAACCTTTACTGTCAATAATTGCCATACTCCCGGCACCATCATATGTCACGAAGTCATCAATAACACCATCCACTCGTTTTATATCAATATCAAAAGCAACTACTCCCAGAAAATTATTCTCCGAATCTCTGATTGGAGAAACAATGGTTGTCATCATCACATCCTCACCTTCAACATTGTAAGTATAAGGATTAGTTATATACTGAGAATTCAACTTTTTAGGTTTCTGGTAAAACTCTGAAGTCTGATACCCAACCACGGCAACACACGAAGCTCCAGTTACATATGGTATAAACCGTCCTGTTTCATCGTGATATGGTTTATTAACATACTGCTCGTCTTTGCCATCATAGGCATTTGGTTCAAATACGATGCCTACACCAATAACATATTTATGAGCTTCTAATTCCTTCTGAAGAAGCAATACCATATCCTCACGACTTATATTGTGGTTAAGCGCAATGTCGTGTTCAATTTTCATCGACAACTCCTCAGTGATTAAAAGATAATCCTTGAATAACTTCTCAACTGTGCTCGCACCGCGTTTTAGGGCATTATTACCAATTTCGGTGCTGTAATATAGTGTGTCCTTCAGGTACGAGGCCAGTAACATTGTCACTACAATACTTATTGTCAATATAAACAGTCGGTTAGCTCTTCTTGTGAACTTCCGGGCTAAAGTGATTTTTTTCATCGAATTATATTATTTTTATTGAAAGGATGGCACTTTATACTCACTAGCAAACCATTTTGTTATATTACAACGTGAGTTTTTATGTTTTTTTAAGAAATAAGTATTGTGGATTCCTATATCTATAGGCCTTATATATAAAGACAAAAGAGTATTATAATCTTAAAGGCTCAGTAGTAAATGTCTATATAACAGAGCATAAAGATACTTGTCATATTATTT
>NZ_CEXQWX010000299.1:0-2879 GCF_982718395.1 Carboxylicivirga sp. | reverse complement strand
ATATCAGTATGTATTGTGCACTTTTTGAAGATTTAAATAAGAAATAAGTGCCATTATGCACTTTTAGAAAAGTTGTGCTTCATGCTGAAAAAAGATAGAATGTTTAAAAATGAGAATCTAAATAATATAGTTCGTTACATACTCGCAACGTTAATACCTGTAATTGTCATTTTATTGATTGTGACATTTATAGAGTCTTATACAGTAATTGAAAAAAAGATATTTCAATTGTTTTTACCTTCTAATCAAAAAACTCTTACGCAATTGCTTTTGTTTTTCTCTGGATACGGAATTCTAATAGTATTTGTTTTTTTTACTTCAAAAAACGCACCGATATTAAAATAATTTTAATTCTCTTTTTTCTAATTTCTACTTTGTTCTCTAGTATTCATTACCTACTCTACACTAACGACAACTACTCTTATATCGTGAATAAGGAACAAATAGAGAGAAATTATAAAAATCAACTTAATAGTCTTAAGAAATTAAATTCTTCTCTAGAGGAAAAATGTAGCTTACTTGCATCCACTATTTCAAAACTTAATTCTAAATACATATGTGATACAATAAAAACCAAAAAACAGTTGCTTACTTATAATGGGAGAGATGAATATTATATAGATACGTTTAGAATCCAAGAAAATATCATTATAAGAAATGTAAAGTTCATTTATATGGTCGGAGGCACAAATGGCATTCCAGTCGCAGGTAATGAAAGAAAAGTTGATTACAAATTAATGGTTCTCTCAAATCCAGAGGTTTTTGTGGAAATGCCTCTGGAAGATAGTCCTTTTGCAATAAATAATATTGAAAAGTACACTTCTGCAGAAGCCTTCGAAAAATTAAGTTGCACTGATAAATTAATTCCCAAAAACGCATTTAAAGAACTTTTTCAGTTTTATTATGAATCTATGAAAACAGATAGAGGTATTATTCAAGAAAGTATTGTCATTTTAAAAAACAAGGAGTTGCCTTATAGCCATTTTGCTTATGACACGTTACTAAAAGGGCTAAATATTGATGAAAATTATTATTCACCAGCCAATTGGTTTGGTAGACTCTTGAGAATTATTCAACTACTACTTTCAATTTATATTTTTCTTCCTCTATTTCAGAAGTATACGGAAAAATATTTTTTTAATTATAAGAAAAGAATGAACAAATAATAGCACGAAAGCACAACAATGTGTATAATTCATAAGGGTTTCAAAGTTTTTGGAGCTGCATCACCCGCATCCATTTTGGGTGGTAACTTGATAAGTTTGAAGCCCGCAATCCCTTACGAAATCATACACTCAACGTTAACAGATAGATTTTAGCTTTAGAATATGATTAAAGAAAATTGTGCTTTTAAAGCATTCGAAATAAATTTAGAGCGAACCAATATGTTAATTCAAGCTGTTGACAAGATTGGAGGATACAATTACCAATATCAAGATAAAGCCTATGATATAAATCCAGAATATGGAAATATTGTAAAATCGGTTCAAGATATTGAATTGGAGAAAATCTCAATTTCTTGTTTTGAACATGCCATTATTTCATTGGCAACAACATTTGAGACATATTTAAAAGAATTAATACAGGAATTGTTATTTAAGTACAGTGACTATTTTCTAAAACATGACACAAAATGGAAAGAAAAAATAAAAGAAATAATCAATGATTCTGAAGGATATGATTTCGAATTTATTTTAGACAAACTAAACCTAAAAAATCGTTTTCAGATTATTGATTTTTTAAGCAAACACAACGTATTTTTATTGTCGACAGATTTGGAAAAATTAATCAAATCGATTTACATAAAAAGAAACAATTTCGTTCATAGTGGTTCAAAGTTATCAGAAAAAGCTAAGTCACAGATTAAAGACTTAATTTCGGTTGACAAAAAGACATTCTTTGACTTAAGTATTAAACAGATAAGAACCAAGTTTAAACGATTGATGAATAAAACGCATGAAAATGTATTAGGCACACTTGAAAATAAATAAAAACTAAAAACAAGCCGTTAACAAAGTACCATATTGCTTAGCTGGGTTTGGTGGTGTGCAAGCTGCGGATTCTCGCACATCGTTCCGTCCTACCGGACAGGAACGCTGCCCCGAAATCCACTACAGCAACATATACCAACCATTAGGTGCAATTTTAACTACTTCAACTGTTAAGTGTTAATATATTTATGAAAATATAATCTTTCACAGCGCATATAATACATTCTTTTTTAGTAACTTTTGATTGTTATTGTAATGTTTGCAACTTAAACAATATTGTTATGGACCCAATTTCATTAATTATTCTAGGAGCAACAGTCGCTGGTTGTGCAGCAGTTGTGGGTGGTGATAAATCGAAACCAAAAAAAACAGAAAAAAAGGACAAAGATTGGAAACATGTTTCGACCAAAAAGAAAGAGATTCTGATTGATACAAAATCTAACTCAGGTGACCATTTTACTTATAATCCTAAAAAGCATGAATTGCATGCAACATTCAATAATAGGAAAAAACATGTACCGATTGAAAAAGGCTTAGGTGCTATCGTTGAATGGGATACACTAAATAATTCAAAAGACTATTTAAAGTCATATAAGCTTGAAGCTTTAAGAGGTTCAAATTACAGCCCAAGTGGCAAATTTAATTATGATGAAAAGTTCCCTCAAGAATATTGGAAAAACAAGTATTATGATAAAATTAGTGGTAATAGCTTTAATGATATCAACACTCCAAACTACTTAAACTCATTCGCAGAGAATTATAATAAATCTACCAAGCATAATGAAAACGATTTCTCAGCTTACGATTTTCCAAAGAAACTAAGCAATTTCAAGGTTGACAAACTACCTTCAGTTCATAATATTAAAAGCAATTATGTTCCACCGATAG
>NZ_CEXQWX010000298.1:0-2895 GCF_982718395.1 Carboxylicivirga sp. | reverse complement strand
TTTGAGGAGAGGACAGAGGTGAGGTGGTTTAAAAATGTTTACGCACTGATATATATTTAAATCATTCTATTTTACAATAAAGTGGGTAAAGGGTAGCTTCGCCAACGGGGAAATCCAATAGTTTATTGAATATTGCGCTATTGCGCATAGGATACTGAGTTCAATTTAAATTTTACATCAAACCCAGGTTATTAGTTTTCATCGGATATTAACTGCTCATTAACCTTGATGATCAATATATCCAACTATTCTTTTAAAGCATTGCTAATTGCTTCCGAATATTCTGCTACTTTATATCCATCCGGATTATTTAGCATCTCATTATATTCCCAGATAAAGCCGCCATCAACAAAGCGGGCATTTTTCTTTATCTTTTTATAGAATACATCGGGTGCATCTTTACTTCCGTCAGGACGCTGTGCCCATAATCCCATTGAGACCTTCATATCTCCAAATACGTTCCATCGATTAATGAAATACAAATTGGGCGCTCCTCCATCGTAACACTGAACATATACCCGGTCTATCAATCCAGGACTTTCTGCCTCCACCCTGTCAAATAAAGGTTTCCAAAATTCATCCAGATTGTTGTATGGTACAAAAGTGTGCCCGAAGCCTAACTTTTCAGTCATCAAGATAAACTCAGTTGTACTTTCTACATCAAAAGTCTTTTCATCATCGTGGTTAATGGCATCAGCCCCTGTTAACTCTTTTAAGGTTTGCCACCCCTTAAAAAGTGGGTTGTCTGGTGATTGACCATACTCTGCCATTAAACTACTGATATTTTCATAAGATGGCGAGCCCCAGGCACCCAGACAAATCTCAATTCGATTAATGGACGAAACTCCTTCCCGGTGAGCTTTTACATTTTCGGGCCATTCAGCTGGTCCGATATACTCGCCTTGGTTATTGATAATTGGCGTGTCGTTAAAATTCATTGAACCATCTTTATTGATGTGGATGGTAAATAAAACCAATGTTGTTAGTCCTGATTGTTTCAGATCCTCTATCTTATCATCGCCATACATGGCACTTGCATAAATAGCGCTATAAGGTTTTTCTTCAATTCCAACAGGAACATCTTTAACCAAAGTCCAGTATTTAGCAGCTCCTGCAATAATTACAGCAAGCACCAATAAAGCTAATATTCTTCCTTTTCTCATAATAGTATTTGATTAAATTCTTACTCAATAAAGGTTGGGTTACCCAAATGTATTGGAAGATTTAAAGATGGCAAACCCCAAACGCTCGTAATAAACAAAGTATCAATACATTTGAACAAGAGGAGACTAGTCAATAAGGTTTAACCCGCAATATGCATTAGAAAATCTATTCCGTGCTGATACTGCTGCCAATCCAGTCGCAAGCTGACTTGTTTCAACTCACCATAGCGGTGCTATGACTCGTCTCAACAAGTCCTTGATCGATGGTCTTTTACCGCAGAGGAAAGGAGAACACAGAGAAAGGTTAGAAACTGGGTTTCAAAAGTGCGGTAGCAGGTCAGACAAAGCTCACCTCGGTCCTCACCTCATGTTATTTAGTTAAGCCATCTTCCAACGCTCACCCTTTAGGGGTTTGGGGTAGTGGTGGCGAAATATTAAGAACATCAACTTTTCTTAGTTAAATAGCATTAAATAGGCCATCATTAAGAAGAAAGCAGACAATTGGAAAAACCTAGCTTGCTTTTACCCGAAACCTAGCATGGTTTTAATCCAAACCTAGTTAGGTTTTACATGAAACCTAAGCAGGTTTTAATCGAAACCAAGCTTGCTTTTTTAAGAAGGCTACTTTATCGCTTTTTTAAACCATACTTCATTACCTTCCATACATAAGCACAAACAACCTGCATACATATGTCCAAACGATTTATAAACTGTTGCTCCTCTTCTACTTTTGTACGTTTATCAACAAATACTGAGTGCTTATCAACATAAAAGAGCACGTTATTGCAAAAATTTTAATTTAGTATTCACTAATCGGAGATATAATCAATGCTTTCAGTACAAGACCATGCAGGGTATCTATGGAAAAGCAGCTATGTCAGGTAAGTGAGGATTGAATATAGGGAGATATAGTATAGCAAGAGAAAAGGATGATACAAGTAGTTTGCAAGTAAGTTAAACTGCATGTATAGTAGTGGTAACCCAAACAACGAAAATGAAAGCAAAAATAATTCTTTTACTAGGCATTTTATTAGCAATATGGAGTTGTAAGGAAGATGAGATAACCATAAATAATGGT
Source organism: Carboxylicivirga sp. (assembly GCF_982718395.1). NCBI lineage: Bacteria > Pseudomonadati > Bacteroidota > Bacteroidia > Marinilabiliales > Marinilabiliaceae > Carboxylicivirga > Carboxylicivirga sp. Next base: position 654 of record NZ_CEXQWX010000298.1, on the reverse strand, counting down.
GATCTCTATGTGACCGTTTATGCGAACTCCGAATATTCTAAAGCGCCGATAAAGGGTGCCAATATATTTACAGTCCCGGCTACAAAGCAAGCTATTACTGATGCATTTGGTACTATATTATTGACGGATTTAGAGCCTGCATCATATGAAATATATGCCAACCTCAATGGCTATGGTTCAGGAAAAGAAGTTGTGAGAATTAAGCCTGACTCATTAAAGAAGATTTCAATTTTTATAGAGGAGGGAGTAAGCACTGGTTTTACACCAGAGATTGAGGTCATCCTTCCGGGCAGTCCGGCTAACTTTGCATTTACTGAAAATATAGTTTTTTCACTAAACGTTGTTGACGATGATTCACAAGCTAATGATTTAGATGTCGTTATATCCAGTAATCTGGATGGCACACTTATAGAAACTCATCCTGATGCATCTAATAATGTTAAGTTCGAAACATCTGCATTATCAAGGGGTTTACATGAAATTACCATCAATGCCACTGATGCGGATGGTTACACAACTACCAAAATCATTGAAGTATCAACCATGGCCCCGGGCAATATCACTTTTGAGTCGGCCGTTACCAGTTCAGGAACTGTTGAATTGCAATGGCAAAAATATACTTTTGATGATTTTAACGGATATGAAGTCTTAAGA
>NZ_CEXQWX010000297.1:0-2901 GCF_982718395.1 Carboxylicivirga sp. | reverse complement strand
AGCATCAGCTATAAATCCGCAAGTGTTGATGATGGCCACTTCTCCATCCGGTTTTTCAGCATCGTGTGCAACTTTAATCCCATTGGCTTTAAACTGACGAATCAGAAATTCACTGTCCACCAGATTTTTAGAACAACCAAGGGTTACAACATCCACTTTCTTTCCTTTTGGCACAGACATATTGTTAATTTAAGTACTTTAATATCTATTTACATTTCAAAAAAAGCTGTCTTTTCAAACAGCTTTTAAGTATATAATTCTTTTATCTGAATAACGAATCGACAAATTCATCCCGGTTAAAAACCTGCAAATCATCCATTCCTTCACCAATTCCAATATATTTGACTGGTATACTAAATTGATCAGATACACCAATAACTACACCACCTTTTGCGGTGCCGTCTAACTTCGTAATGGCCAATGCTGAAACTTCAGTTGCTTTAGTAAATTGCTTAGCTTGTTCGAAAGCATTCTGTCCTGTTGAACCATCTAAAACCAATAAAACTTCGTTCGGCGCGTCAGGTACTATTTTTTGCATCACGCGCTTCACTTTGGTTAACTCGTTCATCAAATTAACCTTGTTATGAAGACGACCAGCTGTATCAATTATCACCACGTCAGCATCTTGGTTTTTTGCAGACTCAAGTGTATCAAATGCCACCGAAGCCGGATCAGAACCCATATTTTGCTTTACAATCGGTACATCTACCCTATCAGCCCAGACAACCAACTGGTCAATAGCCGCAGCACGGAATGTATCAGCAGCTCCCAATACTACTTTTTTGCCGGCCTGCTTAAACTTATTAGCTAGTTTTCCAATAGTCGTTGTTTTACCAACACCATTCACACCAACTACCATGATTACATATGGGTGTTCGCCTTTAGGCAATTCGAACTGACTGACATCACCTGATTGATTTTCAGCTAAAAGCTGTGCAATTTCCTCACGTAATATATCGTTTAGTTCCGATGTACTTAGAAACTTATCCTTTGCTACACGCTCTTCAATGCGCTCAATAATTTTTAAAGTGGTATCAACTCCAACATCAGATGTGATTAATACTTCCTCCAACTCATCAAGCACATCGTCGTCAACTTTTGTTTTTCCAACAACGGCTCTGGTCAGCTTTTTAAGTACGCTTTCTTTTGTTTTGGCCAGTCCTTTATCCAGACTTTCTTTCTTCGCTTTCGTGAAGCTCCCGAATAAACCCATATATATTAATTTTAAAGGGCTTAAAGATATAAAATAGTTAATTAGTAATTAGTCAGTAGATAGTAGTTTTTGTAAAAAAGCTGTCACTATTAGCAATTTGCCTCCAGCCTTTTAAAATCAAGCTGATCAATTACTTGTACATTGATTTAGGTCAACAAAAAAGCTTCCTTAAAATAAGGAAGCTTTTAAGATATAAGTTGTATTTCAGAATTACTTCTTGAAATATTCTTTAGTCATTTCATTTGGCACAATCTCTTCACGGAAAGTATAAGCTCCGGTTTTAGGAGATTTTACCATTTTAATCACTTTTGTGTGACCTTTACCTTCACCTTTTTGCAATGATGCTACTGCTTTCTTTGCCATGGTTAATCAGTTTTATTTGATTTCGCGGTGTAAAGTAACACGCTTCAAAATCGGATTATACTTTTTTAACTCCATGCGATCAGGAGTATTTTTCCTGTTCTTTACGGTAATATATCGGCTAGTTCCTGGTTGTCCGCTTTCTTTGTGCTCTGTACACTCCAAAATAACCTGAACGCGATTACCTTTTGCTTTCTTTGCCATTTCTACTCCTTATTAATAGTTAGCAATAAATCCTTTTTCTTTTGCCTGCTTAAGGGCTGCTAACAAACCAACTTTGTTGATCATACGCAAACCGGCAGCAGATACTCTTAAACTTACCCAACGCTCTTCTTCAGGTAAATAGAATTTCTTCTTGAAAAGATTAATATCGAATCTTCTCTTGGTTCTTCTTTTTGAGTGAGAAACATTATTTCCCACCATGAATGATTTACCAGTTATTTGACATACTCTTGACATCGCTCAACAGTTTTTTTCGGATACATTTTTCAAACAGAGCGCAAAATACGGCATTTTTATCTGATTATACAAATACCTGAAGGGATATTTTATATGTTTTTTTATTTTTCTCAATAGCCATTTCTCATAGAAATATAAAAAACACTGATATTACCACTCACAATACATTATTTCTTATTAATCATCTGAAGCAACATAATCATTCCAGCTTCAGATGAACGCTGAATATTTCGTGCTCTTATCTTGCCAAAATTAAAGCACTGACTTTTGACACCAAAATCTCCGGCAATAGTGATCCAAACAGTTCCTACCGGTTTCTCTTCTGTTCCTCCATCAGGTCCTGCTATGCCAGATGTAGCAATAGCATAATCGGTATCCATCAGTTTTTTTATACCTATTGCCATTTGCTCAACTACAGGCTGGCTAACTGCGCCTTCCCTTATCAAATCAGTTTCCGCTACTCCCAGTACACCTTGTTTTATTGAATTATCATAAGCAATCACACCTCCCCTAAAATAAGCCGAACTACCGGGAATACTGATTATTAATTGTCCAATATTTCCACCCGTGCAACTTTCTGCAACAGCTATAGTTTTATTGCCTGTTTTAAGTGCACTTCCTAACAATTCGTTGATGGTTTTATCTTCTTCCGCATAAATATTTTCTCCTACAATCCGATACAATGTATTAGTTAATACATCTATATCTTTATTGGCCTGTTCAACATCATTAGTTTTAGCTGTTAGACGCAATCGAACTTTACCCGGACTTGGCAAATAAGCTAATGAAATATAATCAGGAATTGAGGTTTCCCAAGCTTCCAATTGTTCAGCCAATACTGCTTCAGGCACATTAAACACCTGAATGGT
>NZ_CEXQWX010000296.1:0-2962 GCF_982718395.1 Carboxylicivirga sp. | reverse complement strand
TATAAAGGTTACAATATTGCAATTCATGAGTTCGGGCATAATGTGGAGCAAACCATCTCTTTGTATGATGTTGATTATTACATGTTAAATGGAGTTCCAAATACAGCGTTCACAGAAGCACTGGCCTTCATTTTTCAAAAGCGTGATTTGGAATTGCTTGATATGAAGAATGAAAATCCAGAGAAAGAAGCTTTACAAACTTTAGATAATTTCTGGTCAACATATGAAATTATGGGTGTATCCCTATTAGATCAACGCATGTGGAAGTGGTTATATGCCAATCCTGATGCTACAGCTGAACAACTGAAAGTGGCAGTTGAATCTATTGCCGTTGATATCTGGAATGAGTTTTATGCACCGGTATTTGGAGTTAACGACCAACCTATTTTGGCTATTTATTCACATATGGTGAATAGTCCGATTTATTTATCCAACTATGCTTTTGGTCATCTAATTCAGTTTCAGGTTGAGCAGTATCTTAAAACAGCTGATTTTGCACCGGAAGTAGAGCGCTTATTTAAAATTGGTTCAATTACACCAAATGCCTGGATGCAGGCAGGATTGAATGAAGATATCTCAATCAATTCAATGATTAAAGAAGCTGGTAAAGCAGCGAAACGTTTTTCGAGGAATTAATTTGATAACTTGACAAAATAAAAAAGGTAAGCCTAATCGCTTACCTTTTTTATTGGGTTTAATATTCTGAGAATTAGTCAATGGCTAACTCAATCATCTTTTGAAGTTTTTTTCTACCAAAGAAGATTCTACTTTTAACAGTACCAATTGGCATATCCAATTCTTCAGCAATTTCTTTGTATTTGTAGCCTTCCATGTGCATGGTTAAAGGCTGTTTAAACTCACCTTCGAGTTTTCCCATTTGTGTTCTGATTTCACCAGTATAGTGAATCACATCAGGAGTGTCATCTGTATAATACTTGTTTGATAAGTAATTAACTTCATCTACCAACATAGGCGCCTGACGCATTTTGTACTTACGACGATAGTTGTTAATAAATGAGTTACGCATGATGGTATGCATCCATGCAGAGAAGTTGGTATTCATCACAAATTTCTCACGTGATGAAAGGGCTCTGAAATTTGTTTCCTGAACAAGGTCGTGTGCATCTTCCTCGTTCGCTGTTAATGTAAGGGCATAGCTAAACATCTTTTGTTGAAGCCCCAATAATCGATGGTTGAATTGTTCTGCGGTCATCTTTCTGGGTATTTGTTTAACATTCTTGAATTCTTCAACACAATGGCATCAGTGTTTAACCATTGTTGTTTTCAAATTCACATATAAATTACTAATTATTATTCGTTAATACAACAGTTTATCTTAATTGTAAATTAAAAACGCAAATGAGTAATTAAATACTCAAATACGAAGTAAAGATGAACAAAATGGATTTAACTTCCAAATTTGTTTAATATTTTTAATACTGAATTAATCAAACAAATCAGTATCTCCCTGATTATTTGAAGATATAATGTGTTAGGAATCAGAGTTTATGTGGGATGGAAATTCGATTTTAATATTTTTTCACAAATCTTGAAAAGAATTAATATGACTTAATGGTTGTATTTATTGTTTGGAAAAAAGCGACAATTGTCGTGTTTTGTTTAAACTAATCTGATTAAATTTATTCTCTCCAATGAGATAGATAGTTGTTGAAATATGAAGTGGATAAAGAAGGTATATTTTTTCTATTTAGATGGATTTAAAAACCTTTCGCCGTGGGCCAGGACTTTGTGGGTAATTATACTAGTAAAGCTGTTTATCATGTTTGCCGTTTTGCGCTTGTTTTTCTTTCGGGATACTTTAAAAAACAGGTATACGACTGATGAAGAAAGAGCCAGCCATGTAATAGAAGAATTAATTAGTCATTAATATATAAATACAGAAATGCTAGAGAACATTGATTTGTCACTCGTCAATTGGTCGAGGGCACAATTTGCGCTTACTGCTATGTTTCACTGGTTGTTTGTTCCATTGACTTTGGGACTCAGTTTTATCATAGCATTTATGGAAACCATTTATGTAAAAACAGGTAATCCGGAATGGAAACGAATCACCAAATTCTGGATGAAGCTCTTTGGAATTAACTTTGCCATAGGAGTGGCTACCGGTATCATTCTTGAGTTTGAATTTGGTACCAATTGGTCAAATTACTCTTGGTTTGTGGGTGATATATTTGGTGCTCCGTTAGCAATTGAAGGTATCATGGCCTTTTTTATGGAAAGTACCTTTATTGCTGTAATGTTCTTCGGGTGGAACAAGGTTAGCAAAAAGTTCCATTTGACCGCCACATGGTTAACTGCTGTAGGGGCCAACCTCTCTGCTTTATGGATATTGGTGGCCAATGCATGGATGCAAAATCCGGTAGGAATGAAGTTTAATCCTGAGACAGCACGTAATGAGATGCAAAGCTTCTGGGACGTAATCTTATCACCAACGGCCGTTACAAAGTTTTTACACACAACAACGTCCGGTTATGTATTGGCAGCTATATTTGTTTTAGGAATTAGTAGTTGGTTTTTACTCAAGAAACGTCACATTCTATTCGCAAAAAGAAGTATCGTTGTTGCTGCAATTTTCGGATTGATCTCATCAGTAATGTTGGTTGCCTCGGGTGACGGTTCGGCACGAGATGTAGCCAAAACACAGCCGATGAAGTTTGCGGCAATGGAATCGTTATACGAGGGGCAAACACAAGCGCCTTTGATTGCAATTGGTTTATTTGGCAAAAAACATGATGATCCAATGCACCGTGATTCTGATCAGGAATTTATGGTTAAAATCGAAATTCCTAACATGCTGTCTTATCTGGCATTTTTAGAAGTTGATGCATTTGTGCCTGGCATTAAAGATATTGTTCTTGGAAATGAGGACTATAATATCATGTCCTACAAAGAGAAAATTCTAAGAGGGTACGAAGCACAGCAAACACTTAAAGCTTTTAAG
>NZ_CEXQWX010000295.1:0-2987 GCF_982718395.1 Carboxylicivirga sp. | reverse complement strand
CAAAACTCACTTTCACGTGACTCATGGCTGCCAGGTTATAAATCTCATCCGGCTGCACCTCCTTAATGATACGTGTCAGGTTCATGGAGTCTGTCAAATCACCATAGTGCAGGATCAGGTTACGATTCTCCACATGAGGATCCTGATATAAGTGATCAATACGATCTGTATTAAACAATGACGAGCGACGCTTAATACCATGAACAATGTATCCTTTTTTTAATAAAAACTCGGCAAGGTAGGCGCCGTCTTGTCCGGTAATACCGGTTATTAGTGCTATTTTAGGCATATTAGATTTTGTTTATAAGTCAAAAGCAATAGATCACTACTTAATTATTAAGATTCAATACAAATATCACTTTATCCGTAATAATATCCAAAAGAGATATTCTTCCATTTGGTCAACAGTCAATTCCAGCGGTGAGCATTTAAAATGCAGTACCGTTTTCGAGATCTGCATCAGGTAGTTTCTGATGCAGTAATCAGATTTACCGGCAATGGTGTACTTACGAAGAAACTATTCGCCGATAATTCGAAATGCAGGCACTTCTGTGAAAGCCTGTTTTAAATAAGTTTTTCTGCTCATAATAATTACTGTTTATAAGTTATCAGCAGAAAAATCAGATTATTTCGTAAGTTTTAATACTTTTGAATCATAAGCTCTCGAGGTACGAGGGGATAGTTCAACAATTGAAAAAGTAAATAAGGACAAATGATATTTCATAAAAATACAAAACATCTGTGCATTGTAATAATAGTCGCACTATTTACAAACCTTAGCATAATAATTGGCCAGTCAAATGATTTAAAAGTATCAGTAATTGCTAACACCTCGGTAACAATTACATCGTCTGAGTTTATACACTATTTCAGTTACGTTGAAAACTCTGATACAAATATAAGGTTATGGCGATACATGGGAATGCGAGACTTAGAGACCAATGAAGTACTTGTTACATCGGGAGACTCTGAAGGTGTATATAAAATAGTTGATGGAATAGACTTTACAGGAGGATACCATGGAGATGAAGAATTAACTAAAATTAGTTTTGTTCTAGATGAAACTGACATTGAATTAAATAAAAATGGCATTTACTATGGGAATACCTTGAAACGTTTTCTTAATTCAGACATGTACACTGTGCAAAATAACAAGGGTAACAGGCCTTATAAACAAGTAGAGTGCAATAGAGAACATATCTTAGAAATAACTAGGTGGGAATATAAGTACTTTAATAAATTCATGTTTGTTAAGGATCAGTCTATCACAGATTTATTTCTCGGCATGTATTGTATAGGACCTCAATTTTCAAACATTATGATCGACAATGAAATATTTATTATAAATGAAACGTCTCCATTAATATTAAAAAATAATGTTACAAGAGGGACTTGGAAATACCCTGAACGATGGGAAGCAATTCTTGAAATAGAATACATAAATACTCCGGAATATTTCACATCGCAATTATTAGTTTTACCTGCACCATACTATAATAAAGCTTACTTTGGTATGTACAAACAAAATGTAGACATTTCAATAAATGATGTTTTTGAAACTAAGTTTAGTGCCACATATTCTAAAGCAACCGTAACCAATAATTTTGAAGTAAATGAATCTTTAACTGCTGTATATCTCAATCCTACAAGTAAAGTACTAAAATTAAAAAGTAATGAGTCTGATTTAAAAACGATAAGTCTTTCTGTATTTGATATTCAAGGAAGAAAAATTAAAGATTTTAAAGGCGATATTTACGCAACTGACTTTGATCTAAACATCTGTGATTTAAAAAAAGGAATGTACCTATATATTCTTGAAGGATTTAAAGATCCAATAAAAGGCAAGTTTATTATTACAAAATAAACTGTAATAAAATATAGACTACTACGTATTGATAAAAATAGTCAGAATCGTTATTTATAATCAAATACTTAGCCGTCAATAATGGCACTTGTAGCTGAAAGCATTGAGACCTACAATAGATTAAGGCATTATTCTTGTGACCTGCTAACGCCAGAACAGATGCATAAACAACGAAGAATAAAGATTAAAAACTACAGCAAAAAATTAGTCCCCAAGGATACCCTTGGGGACTAAAGGGAATGCTTTATTATTTTAGTCTAATAATATCTTTAACGGCTATTTAGGCAATTTCAGAAGTAAGTAAAAACTAAATAATACGAAGAGTTAATTCTTTAAGGGTTAGCTCTTTTGTTTTTCATAATCCTAATTTGCTATTATCAGAATGGTATTTTGCAGGTGAAGGGCCATACCACTCCCGGAGGTGAATGTTCATTTTAATAAGATTTTATGCTGCCTGAGTTAGTTCTTTCTGCATTCGCCGGCCAATCTCGAGGGCATTGCCGACATGGATGCCAAAGAATATCCAGAGGATTTCATTATCCCCGGTTCTGGCTTTGATTCGGTTCAGGTAGTAGTGTTGTTTATCCTTGCCAAAACTGCCCTCTAATCGTGTTGCCCTTTCTTTTGTAATCATAGCTGCCAGTTGTTTGCGATGGCGTTCGTGCTTACCAGCCCGACCTTTTCTGACAAAATCAGTTTTAATATTATTCAAAGACGCAAACTTTCGGTTGGTATTGGTGGCATAAATAGCATCAGCTCCAACCAAACGTACTTTAGCATGTGTCAAGCTTTGTGCCAAATGAACAGATGATTTAAAGCGGTTTCCTTCATTGAAGGCATCAAAACTAACGTGTTCGATAAAGCTGATGCCATTGATTTGGATTTTATTCACCTTGGCTCCAAACTCAACAGCTTTGGTTTCTTTACCTCTGACAATGGGCCGGATATAGCTTTTTGAGAGGCTGACTATACGGTCTTCAGGTGATTTGCCTGTTGTAAACTTATAGCTTTGTTGCTTCAGCACGTTTTCAATAATAGCATACTGCCTGTAATGCTTATCAGGCATTTGGGCATTAAGATGCTGTATGACGGCTGCCAGTTCTTCTAAAAGCTTTCTGAGTAA
>NZ_CEXQWX010000294.1:0-3018 GCF_982718395.1 Carboxylicivirga sp. | reverse complement strand
ACACAAAATGTAGTTAAGCGGGCATGTTTTACTATATTTGAAACGTAAGTACATTGATGAAACCATATAACGATTTTAGAAGGTTAGTGCAATAAAGTGCCCGCCTAACCACATTCCCGTTCGTTGTAGGCAATTTCGGCAGCGGCACAGTATGAATGAACTAACAAATAAATAAAACAGATGAAAAAGCTTTCAATGATTATTCTAATTTTCCTTGGATTCTTTATGATTTCCGAAGCTCAAACAGAAAGAGAAAAAGCAATCGAACTTAAAAATCAAGCAATTGAATTAATGGATAATGGTAAAATTGATGAGTGGATATACCGGAGCAAGCTGACCCCCTTTCCGCCCCATAAAAACAGTATGATTTCGGCATGACATTCCGGCGGATACTGACCCCCTCAGAAAACATGGAGGGTTGATTCATAGGGATTTCGTTCGAGGAACCGGAGCAAGCTGACCCCTCTTGGGAAGTCTGTTTTTCTGATACCGGAGCATATTGACCCCCCATTTTTAGGTTTTGATTTATTAGAGACAACAATCTCTAATTGAACACATATGGCAGCAAAACCTATAGAAATGAGTACAGTAAAACAAATCTTACAGCAGTACAAGCAAGGTATTGGTAAAAAAACAATAGCAAAGAACCTTTGCGTTAGTAAGAATACCGTTAAAAGTTATTTGGAGAAGTTTCATTGTTCAAAATTAAGCATTGACACATTGCTAAAAATGGATGACCAAGGTTTGGAAAAAGTTTTCCATGCCGGAGATCCGGCTTACAGAGACAATCGTTTTGAGCAATTAAAAGAGCAACTAAATTTTTATTCAAAAGAACTTAACAGAGTCGGTGTAAATAAGAAATTATTATGGGAAGAATATCGGTTATGTTATCCTGATGGGTATAGCTTAAGCCAATTCTGTTTTCATCTTGACCAGTATTTGAAACAAAAGAATCCATCAATGGTTTTGCCGCATCGTCCCGGCGAGAAACTATTTGTTGATTTTGCCGGCAAGAAACTCTCTTATGTAGATAAACCTACCGGAGAAATTATCGAATGTCAGGTATTTGTAGCCTGCCTGCCCTTTTCTGACTACAGCTTCTGTATGGCTGTAAATAGCCAAAAAACAGAAGATTTTATATATGCCTTGACTTGTTGCCTAAACACATTGGGAGGATCGCCCAAAGCCCTTGTCCCTGATAACTTAAAGGCTGCTGTAATCAAAGCGAATAAGTATGAACCTACGATTAATAAAATATTGGAGGACTTTGCCAATCATTATAATATATCCGTAGTTCCTGCACGTAGCCGAAAGCCAAAAGATAAAGCATTGGTTGAAAATCAAGTAAAATTGATTTATAGCAGGGTGTATGCAAAGATGAGAAACCAATTGTTCTTTTCATTAGAAGACTTAAATAGAGCCATTGCAAAATACACTACCCATCACAATCAAACCAGGATGCAGCAACATGATTATTGTCGCGAAGAGCTCTTTATATCAGAAGAAAAACACACATTGCAAGAGCTGCCGAAAGATACGTTTGAAATTAAATATTACAGGGAGCACACATTAGGGCAAAACAATCATATCTACCTTGGAGAAGATAAACATTACTATAGTGCCCCGTACACTTATATCGGGAAGAGGCTGAAAGTTATTTACACCCGTTCCATGGTTCGGATATACTACAAAGGCACACAGTTGGCTGTTCATAAACGGAGTTATGTCAAAGGCAAATACACTACGGTTAAAGAACATCTCTGCTCAACCCATCAGCATTACTTAAACCGCAGTCCGGAATATTATAAAGATAAAGCCGCGGGACTGTCACTTAATTTAAAACGATTGGTTGAACTGATATTTTCCCAAAACAAATACCCGGAGCAATTATATAACACATGCGACGGGCTATTTAATCTTTTCAGGAATACCGATAAAGAAACCTTCAATAAGGCTTGTGAAATTGCTATAAACAATGAGGTTTATAGTTATGTATTTATTAAGAACGTCATTGAAAACAAGATGACAAATCACAAGGAAAATATTTTAGACCAAGAACTTCCTATGCATGATAACATCAGGGGTAAAGAATATTATAATAAACAATTATCATTTAAATTCGAATAACATGAATAACATTGAAAGCCAATTAATGCAACTTCGTTTGCATGGTTTTAAGAATAGCTGGAAGGCTATGGAAGAGACCAAAAGATTACATGAATTAACCTTAAGCGAAGGTCTTGAAATATTACTGCAAGCAGAATTACAAGACAGAGAAAATCGAAGGTTTGAACGTTTAAAAAGAACCGCAAAATTTAGGTATCAAGCTTCTATTGAGGAACTGAGATATGGAGGAGACAGGCACCTTGATAAAGAATTAATGACAAAACTTGCTACCGGTGACTACCTGCAAAAAGGAGAATCAATATTAATTACTGGTGCAACCGGAAGCGGTAAAAGCTTTATTACTTCTGCATTAGGTCACCATGCGTGCGCTCAAGGGTACAAGGTTGCTTACTTTAATGTTCAAAAACTGTTTCAACAAACTAAAATAGCCCGACTGGAAGGTACTATACATCAGTTTTTATTGAAGGTATCAAAAACAGATTTATTACTACTTGACGACTTTGGTTTATTCCACTTGGACAAACAACAACAACTTGACATAATGGAGATCATTGAAGACAGACATGGAAATGCATCTACAATTATTGCAAGTCAATTACCGGTTGCAAACTGGTTCGATATTATTGGTGATGCAACCATTGCTGATGCAATTTTAGATCGACTAATACATACTTCATATCGTATTGAATTAAAAGGAGCAGATACTTTAAGGAAAATGATGTAAATTTGTCATATATGACGTTCGTTCATACCTGAAAAATCAGAGGGGTCAATATGACCGGAACGAGGGGTCAACTTCACCGGAATATGCAGTTGGTAACAATATAGGAAATAAGAAAAAGTTGGGCCAAAAAAAAGGTAATAGTTTAATTAAGCAATAACCTTGATTAA
>NZ_CEXQWX010000293.1:0-3026 GCF_982718395.1 Carboxylicivirga sp. | reverse complement strand
TTGAAAACGGTCACAAGGTAATGATTGTTGGCAGGAACATTGAAACCCTTCGTGAAGCAGCTAAGGAATTAGGAAACGACACAGCTTTTATGGCAATGGATTTGGCGCGCCTTGATTCAATTACTGAAGTATTAACGAATATAAATGATGCCATAGGAAGAATTGATATATTAATCAATAATGCCGGGATTCATTTAAAGAAAGAACTGCTTGAAGTCAGTGATGAAGAATTTCAAAGGATTATTCAGGTAAATCAAAATAGCGTATTTGCATTGTCCAGAGAGGTTGCTAAGCATATGGTTAATGCAGGAAGTGGTGTCATTTTAAATATTAGCTCCATGGCATCTCAATACGGAATACCTAAAGTTATAGCTTATACCGCGGCCAAATCAGCTATTGAGGGAATGACCCGAGCCATGGCCGTTGAATTATCACCAATGGGGATTCGTGTCAACTGCATTGCTCCGGGATTCATAAAAACAGAAATGTCATCCAAAGCATTAAACAACGATCCCGAAAGGAAAGCTAAAGTATTAGGTCGTACACCTATGGGACGTTTGGGACTACCCGAAGAAGTCGCTGATGCAGCATACTACCTTTGCTCCGATCAGGCAAGCTATATTACAGGCGTTGTTTTACCTGTAGACGGTGGAAATTCTATAAGCTTCTAAGTTATGCCACATACAAAAGCATGGAGCTACAGAGAATTAAATACTATTTCGATACGGGCAAAGTAAGATAGACACTCTAAAAAAGTTAAAACATGTTTGGACGAGAATTTATTCAGTTAACAAGAAATATCACTCTTTACATATTTGGTGCGATGATATTTCAATCATGTAACCCTAAACCTACAGATAATTATGAAGATAAATTAAAGGCCCGCTCTATAGCTGCTTTTGATCGTTTTGAAGAGGTATGGGATTTCAATGATTTTTGGAAAAGAGGTAATACGTTTGATGCATGTTTAACATTTGCTGATGCAGCACACCAGCAATGGCCCAACGATCCGGAAGTAGCAACGATACAATTAAAGATTAATGACATGTTAAAGGAGAATCTTGCTTTTTTTAATCGATTTGATCCGGGAGGTCTGTGGGCTGATGATTTTGGCTGGTGGGGATTAATGGGACTCAATGCCTACAAACATTTAAAAAGAACAGGGCAAACCGATTTAGCAGAAAAATATCTTAAACTTTCTACCGATTTGTGTTGGGAATACAAAAGAAACACAGCTTATGATGATTCGCCTTTGGCAATTCCAGTGCCCCATGGGTGCAGAAACGGAGATGCTAACGGTGTAAGTCTTGGGGTTAAAAATACTGTTACAAACGCATTGTTATTTTTATTATCGTCTCGCATATATCGCTTAAGCCTGGAGGAAGATATTGATGAAAATACAAAATACCTGGACATGGCATATCGTCAGTGGCTTTGGTTTAATCAATGGTTTGAACTTCAGGAATATGAATATTTAAAGAAAACTTCACCATCGGGCGCACTGGTGCAAGAAAGACCAATGGCTTTTATTGAAGGTTCTGACTATATATTCAAGGAGCATCCGCCATGGGCTGAAGGATGGGTGTGGTCAGGCGATCAGGGGATGGTTATAGCAGCCTTAACAGATATGTACCTGGTCAGGCATCAGTTAAACGATTGGATTATAAAAAACGACATTGATGCCAATTTTGATGTTACTGCATTTGAAAAGCGTGTGCTTTTTTTAATTCACGAAATTGGACAAGGAATACAAACAGCCTTAACAGGAAAACATGATGACATCATTCGTGAGGCACCATGCTTATCAAGCTTTGGTCCCATTCATGGAAATGATTATTTAGCTGGACGAGGCATTTTAATGCGATACATTGGAGCGAAAGAAGAAAAGGCACTTTTAGGAGTTGATTTAAGTATCAATATCAAAGCAACAGCAGATGCAATTTGGCAAACAAGAAATAAGGAAAACAATCAGTTTCAGCCCGAATTTACAAGCAGAGAAAATGACGAACTATACATAGAAAACTTCAGGAAAGTTTGGGGATTGGCAGACAACGTATATAAATGGGACATTAAAAAGATGAAAAAGCAAAACAAGCTAGGGGTCTGTCAGTCCATTGGACTTGATGCCTTGGGTGCTGCGATTAAGTCATTAAAGGATTAATTTATTATTGCTTGATTTCAGCTATTGATTGGCATAACTCATATAGAAATATCACAACTGGAGGTACAGTTTAAATGCCGTGAACGAAACAAAAGACCAAACCTAATTGCAATGAATAAAACTAACCTGATTGCTCTGTTTTTTATTATCTCTATCTCTTGCAGCGCACAGCTGGAAGGAGAAAAGATTGACTTCTTATCCGACAACTGGAAAACACTGGGCTCTGCAAAAGTTCAAAAGCAAGACTCAGAAGTAACAACATCTATTGCTGAAGGAGTTGGAATAGCATATCTGGATGGCCTGGAATTCGAAAACGGAATCATTGAATGTGACTTATATTCACCAACCGCGAAAGCCTATTTAGGACTTGCATTTCGAATTGGAGCCTTAGATAATTTCGAGTGCATCTATTTTCAACCGCATACAAGCGGGAAATGGGATGCTATTCAATATGATCCAATCTTCAATAGTTCTGCAACCTGGCAACTATATCATGGTGAAGGCTACCAAGGAATAGCTGATATTCCCGTACAAAAATGGTTTCATGTAAGAATTAAGGTGGTTGGCAATACAGCAAAAGTATATCTTAACAACAATCAGAACCACTCTTTGTCAGTACAACTTAAGCATAGCTCCAAATCCGGTTCTGTTGGTGTTTATAGTTATCATCCGGCAATCTTCAAAAACCTGAAAGTAACTAAAGTAGAAGCTCCTTCCGACTATAAAGAGCCAACTAAAATCAACCTAAAAGATGAGCGATATATTTCAAGTTGGCTGATATCTGAACCTTACGATAATTACCACCATACAAGAAACATTCAGGAATTAAATAAAAGCCTGAATAATTGGCATTCAATAAATGCTG
>NZ_CEXQWX010000292.1:0-3111 GCF_982718395.1 Carboxylicivirga sp. | reverse complement strand
GATAAGGTCATCACCTTCCGAATACCGGGCAACCGCTCCATTGGCCCAAATGATGGCATATTCATCGACCCAGCCATCAATGCCCACGATGGGGCCACGGGTCACAAGATAGGGATTTTCGTAGTAGGATATAGGTTCGTGGACCGTATAGAGTTTAATGCGAAATGCTGTTCAGGGAAAAGGCGTTCATTTCTAAAACCCACTTTGTTTTGGGGTGTTATCTGAGGACTAGAGTAAGGTTGCGTTTCGTATTAAACACGAAGGGCGGAACCGTTTCGCGGTGCTGCGTGACCTTGCTGTAGAATCAATCCTTTATCTCTATGGGGATTGTAATAATCATCGATTGTTTTTCGAGGAATAATTTTACATAATCTGTTTAGCCATTTTGAGTAGAAGCAAATTGATATACTGTCATTTTGGTTTGGCTGGATGCTAAAATATTCTTCAGTATAACTTCTTATACTGCATTTGTTGCAACAGGTATGTACCAGGACTGATATCCTGTTAAAGGATGTTAATGTAAAAAACAAATATATATTGATTATGACTCTGATCATGAGGTATCCAGTGGTTGAATAATGAGTGGCCCTTTTGAAATACATAACACAGGTGGAAGCTCTTTAATTCGTTTCATTTGCCCTTGCTTACAACGGGGGCACTCCGTGATATCCACACCGGTTAGCTGCAGCATTTTATCTTGCGTTGAAAGATCTGGAGTATTAGGAGGATCAGGGCATAGACCGAGTAGTTTCCGACATTTTGCCAGGCTTTGCTTCTTGCAACGATTAGCAAGGAAGCCATAATGACGGATACGCATGTAGGCGTCGGGAAGCACATGCAGCAGAAACCGGTGAATGAATTTATGTGCAGTTATGGTCATATATTTGCATTTGTCATTATTGCTGCGGTCTCCATAGCGGAAAGTGATGTGATTACCTTCAATATTTGTAATGCGATGATTGGCAATAGCAACACGATGTGTATAGCGACCAAGATAATCAAAGACCTTTTCAGGACCATTGAACGGTGCTTTGGAATAGACAATCCATTCCTTTTTCCAGAGTTGTTTGATTAACTGTAAAAAGTTTTCTTCCGTAGCAAAGTCGGCTAATTTCCCAGGAAATATTATTTTCCCTTTAGCAAATGCCTTATTGAGTTCATCAATAAATTTGCCCCGAAATACTTTTGAAAGTGCCTTCACCGGAAACAGGAAATTCTTCCGTGCAGAGATCCAGCTCTTTTCATCAAATGCTAATACACCTGCTGGGATGACACAATGTAAATGGAAATGACTGAGTAATTTCTGGTCCCACGTGTGCAGGATCGCCGTAAATCCGATTTTCCCTCCCAGACCGTGCTTTGGATCGCCGGCAAATTCCTGCAAGGTTTCTGCCACCGTCTTGAACAAAATGTCAAAAACGACTTTCTTGTTGCATAATGTAATTTGATTGAGTTCGTGAGGGATGGTAAAAACATTGTGAAAATACTCTACCGGCAGCAATTCATCTTTTCGTTTTTCGAGCCACTCGGCTTTAGCCAAAGCCTGGCATTTCGGACAATGGCGGTTACGACAGGAATTATAGGCATATCTTTCATGTCCACATGAATCACATTGTTCAAGATGTCCACCAAGTTCGGATGTGCGACAAGTTTCGATGGCACGCATTATTTTGCGATGAGTAATTGGCAAAGAAAAGTTACGGCGGTAGAGTGGGCCGTGTACTCGAAAGATATCAGCTATTTCGTAACGTGGTCTTGTGGTTCTACCTTTTCCTGTTGCTGTTATGGCAGCAGGTAACACCGTTAACAGCTACCAATATCTCTGCTGTGCTGGGTGCTCAACAGGTCCAGCGGGCTTTTAGTTCCCTGTATTGACTTGCTGGTTACTTGAAGATAACGTGCAGTTGTGAGAATAGAACGATGGCCCATTAGTAGCTGGATGGTACGAATATCTTCACCCGCTTCCAGTAGATGAGTGGCAAAACAGTGGCGTAATGTGTGTATTCCGCCATTCCGCTTGATTTCAGCTTTGTTGACAGCTTTGGTATAAACTTTTTGAACCATGCGCACACACATGGGTTGATCTTTGCGAATTCCAGGAAACAGCCATACTGCAGGACGTATGATTTTCCAGTAATTTCTCAGTTCCGTTAATAAACGCTTTGATAAAAGGGTATACCGGTCTTTCATGCCCTTGCCTTGCTCTACTCGAATCATCATCCGATCAGTCTGGATGTCGGTCAGTTTTAATCGAACAACCTCACTGGCTCGGAGGCCACCACCATATGCAGTCATCAAAATCACCTTATGCTTGGGATTGCGTACAGCATCGAAAAGCCTCTTGATTTCATCGTGGCTTAAAATGTCTGGAAGGCATGAAGTGCTTTTAATAGGTGGAATGGGTACACTTGTCTGATCAAGTCCAAGCGTAACGGTATAGAAAAACCGAAGCGCTGTGATTATGGTATGACAAGTGCCCACAGCAAGCTCACGGTCCTTTAGAAGATGCAAAATATAATCTTGTATCTGTACTGGGCTTATGGTCTCCGGTGATTGATGAAAATGTTTTGCTAAACCCGCGACCGCTGCAAGATAGCTTTGTTGTGTTCCAGATGCGAAATTTCGCAGTTGCATGTCCCTTGTCATTTTTTTACGTAAAGGTGTCATAATACTTCCTTTCTGTTTAATGCCACAAAAATAAAGACTTACGATGAGTGATGTTACAGTGGCATTATATCGAAAGAGAAGAAATAATGAAATTGAGGACGACTATTTCAGCATAACTGAAAATTGTGCTGGATTATGAGATGGGCTCTTGGGAACAGTAAGGTTAAACCACCGCGAAGCGGTTTAGTTCTTCTGACTTAAATTGGTATCAATCACATCAGCATGGCTCTGTAAGACCAGAACACTTGTGGCGATAACTGCCAATATCAGTATGGTGCATATGTAGTTTTTGGTTTTCATCTTTATCCTCCAGGTAAATTAACTGGTACATTTTTTCTAGCGCTATTTTTAGGTCCGGCAGCATGACATCAGCATAAACTTGTGTAGTGGTAATTCGGGCATGGCCCAGTTGTTTTTGCACCAGCCGCAAATTATAGTTACTGG
>NZ_CEXQWX010000291.1:0-3112 GCF_982718395.1 Carboxylicivirga sp. | reverse complement strand
TTTAAACAATATTATAATATATCTCCTGGAGATCTTAGACGATCGGCTCAGTCCGAAAATATTGAATTAAATCTTGCTGGAAAAAGGAAAGTTCACTGGACCAGACAGTATTCAAACACAATTATTGCAACGGCTATTATCCTGCTTGGATTGATCCTGATACAATATACTGTTATAAGCCCTCCAGGCAAATCACGGTCTATAGCCGTTTTGCCCCTTTCAAATCTCACGGGTAATCATGCCAATGATTATATTATTGACGGTATTCATGATGCTCTAATTGGTGAATTGGGAAGAATATCTTCACTCAGAGTCATCTCACGAAAATCAACCCTACGCTACAAGGAAAGCGAAATGCTACTTTCAGACATTGCCAAAGACCTTGGAGTAGCTAATATCATTGAAGGATCGATTCTTTCGGTTGGCGACAGTATTCATTTGATTATTCAGGTTATCAAAGCCCAACCAAATGAACGCCACGTGATGGCAGCTGACTATCATGATAAAATTGATAATATTCTTCACATTCAATCAGATGTGGCAAAGGATGCTGCTAAAAGCGTTCACGCTAAGGTTTCAAAAAAAGAACTGAAAAAAATAAATGATGCCCGCGCTGTTAATCCTAAAGTTTATAAAGCTTATTTAAGGGGAATGCACTTATTACATCAAGGTACAAAAGATGCTTTTGACAGTGGTATTCAACAGTTGCAACATGCAATTGATATCGATCCTGGCGATCCCTTTGCCTATGCTGGAATCGCTTTGGGTTACGCAATTTTAGGACATGGACAACTCAACAGTGAAACATCTTTCAACAGGGCTGTCAGAGCTGCCAATAAAGCCATTAAACTAGATCCAACAATGGATGAACCTTATATGGCCCTTTCAATACTTAGTTTATATCACGACTGGAACTGGCCCCAGGCAAAATTAAGTTTTGAAAATGCTTTATCAATCAACCCAAACAGTGCCATCTCTAATGCTCATTATGCATGGTATCATGTTTTATTCAACGATATGGAAAAAGCTGTTTATTATGCAGAAAAAGCAACTCTTTTGGAGCCTGTTTTTCCTGCTTATCACACCTGGTTAGGGTTGATATATTGCAAAACTCTGGAATTTGATAAAGCTGAAATCTGTGCCAGACGTGCTCTTGATTTAAAGGCAGATGCAGCCTATGGTAACCTTATTTTAGGCTGGTGCAGTCTGCACCAAAAGCAATATCAACAGGCTATTGAATACCACGAACGACTTCCAAAAGGGATTTATTGGGATACACATCTTACCAATTGTTATGTAAGAAGTGGTGAAAGTGAAAAGGCATTATTGATATGGCTTGAGTATGAAGAAAAGGCAAAAAACGAAATAATTAACCCATGCTATATGGGTATGCTTGCCGCACACCTGGGAAAAACAGAGCAAGCTTTTCAATACTTAAATGAAGCTGTGGATAAAAAAATGTACCCAATTACCTATCTTAATTTTTATCCCTATCCTGATGAATTTCGAGACGACAAGCGTTTTGCATATTTGCTTCAGAAAATGAACCTACCCGTCTTACCAAATTAATTTGGTTGTTCAATAAAATTGGCCCCTTCTGCAACAATTTCACACTCGGATAACTTAGTTACACATTTTGCAACATCTGTTTATCGATGCGACATTTCTTACCCAATATCTAATTTACAATGCAACATTGCTTCTATATAACTGCTCTTGATGTGTGGTAATTTGGCTTTTGATTGGTGCAGTTAAAAGGGTTCTGTATTACATCACAAATTATTCATTTAAATCTGTAAGCAATGAAAAAGATGTCAGTAATTATCGGAATGTGTTTTTTAGTTCTTGGTCTAATGGCTCAGAATAAAAAAACCTTTATGCTAGATGATCAGCAGGTTGTCCCCCCTAAATTTGTTGGTGAAGTGGTTAACGAACCAGTGGTAGAAACATCTCCAATTTGCTGTTTTCTTCAGAAAAATCTACCAAATGACAAACGCATAAATGGAAGTTTAACTGAAGGTACGGTTGCAATAGAGTTTACCGTCAACAAGGATGGTTCCTTAACTAACTTTGTTGTAGTTAACGGCGTGAGTTTTGACTTAGATCAGTCTGTAATTGACTGCATTAAAGATTCTGAGGGCATGTGGCAACCAGGCGAAGTTAATGGTCGCCCCAGTGCAATGGAAAAGCGCATCTATGTTAGATTTGATAATCCAGACAATGCTCCATTCGAAGAAATTGTGCGTAACCATTACTACACAGCTATTAAACACTTTACAAAAGGTCAGAATTTTGAAAACAACAAGCTCATTGAAAAGAACAAACAAGAACGTAAAGCTCATCGGATGTATAAGCATTCATTAGCACAGTTAAATGATGCCATGGTTTATTTGCCCAACGATCCATCATTAGCATTTTGGAAAGCTAAAAACTATGAACAACTTAGAATGGACGAACAAATGATTGAAATGCTTGAACTGAGGCGGGAATTATTAAGTATGAGAGCTGACGAACAAAAACTTAAAGAGTATAATAATCTGGCTGTTATCTCCTTTAAGTGATGTTATTAGTATTATCAAATTAGACATTAATAGATTCAAACCTTACTTAGGTCATGATTAATTTCATAAAAAAACCGGCAATGCCGGTTTTTTTATGATCAAAACTCATTATTCATTACTTAACCTCAAATTCGAATTCAACATCTGTTGGAGGTAAACATGTTTCGTTATCGCAACACATAAATGTCAAATACCCTTTTACCTTAGCTGGACGGCTTGTAATACGCACATTGTGTGATAAAGTCGCTTCGTGCTTGAAATAAGGCACTTCCATATCAAAAACCTCATCGTGCTTAACCGTTGGTTTTGTAACTTCCACCGGTTTTTTAATTTCCTTGGCATTTACCATATTTTCGAAAGTAAACTCAGTTCCGACCGGACCACCTTCAGGAACATTTACACCATAAGTCTTCCATCCATCTTCGATGCTTGCATGTGCTATTACCTGCACTTCAAACTTATTTACTTCCTTAATTTCAAATTTCCATTTTACCGGCTCCTTAACCTGAGCACTTATACCAATAGCTCCAAATACCAGGAGAATCATTAAT
>NZ_CEXQWX010000290.1:0-3199 GCF_982718395.1 Carboxylicivirga sp. | reverse complement strand
TTGAGCAGGAGAAGAAGATTGAAGGGCTGACGGAGGACCGAAGACGGGAGACAGAAGAGAATAACGAGAAGGTTAAGAGTTTAGAGTTTAAGGTTGAGGAGTTGAGTGAGGAGAGAAGAGCGATGAGAGGTGAGATGGATAAGGTGACGGAAGTAATGGAAGAACGTCTAAAAAAGATGGAGGCTTTGTTAGTGGAGTTGTTGAATCGATGATTTGGATAAAGAAACCCCCTAAAGAGCTTTGATTTACAGCTTGGGGATGACTGACCACAAATTGCATGGATTACACGAATTAGGACTTGCTGCGCAATTCATGCTTACGAAAGAAATAATAAAGGTGATAATTAAAGAATCGTGTACGGATATCCCTTTAGAGTTTGTCCCGATTCTTCAGGAGGCCAGAGGTGAGCGACAGAAAGTGAAAAAAGAAAGTAAATAATTGAAATAGCATGCACTGTGCACCAGGCACAGCGCACTAAAACTGAAAAAATGAAAAAACTAACGACTTTAATTTTAATGGGATTGGTTTGTGGGACTGTTTGGGGGCAGACTAATAGCGCAAATAATGAAAACATTACAGGAGAATGGACTTTTAGTGGTGATAGGTTTTATAGAGATGTCCAGTCTAGTAAACAAATGAGTAATATTATTAAAGTTGATGGGGTTAATAAGTGGCTTTGGAGAAAGTTAGCTAACTCACTAGACCTTCGTCTATATAGTTATGGAGTTCTAAAAGATATTTTAACTCTGCAATACGGAACTGGAAATATTGCCATTGGTAACTCGTCAAATTATACTGATGTTAGATTAACAACTCAGTCTCAAAATGCAAATTCAACTGCCTTTAGAAGTATAGGTAAAATAGATGTTTGGGGCAATAAACTAGATGCAGGTGATGTATTGGCAACAATACGGGGGTTTAATTACTCCGTGAATAGAGATGCTTACCTTTTAAAAGTTGGTGTAGCTGGAGCTTCAAATTGGGAGAAGTTTGTAATAAAAGGTAATGGTAATGTTGGTATTGGTTTAATAAACCCAACAGAGAAACTAACACTAAATTCTGGTAACATACAAGTTCAGAATGCAGATGATCAAGGATTAAAACTTTTACAAGGTGATGTTCGGAGGTTTGGTAAAATTGTGTTAAAAAAGGATGGAGGAACTGGAGTTGGAACGCCAAATACATTATTAATTGAAGCCGGAAATGAATATGGAGCACAATATGGTCAGCGGATTTTATTTAGAACTGCTAATAGTGATCGTTTAGTAATAGAACATGATGGTAAAATTGGCATCGGTACAACAACTCCCTCAGCCAAACTCGACGTAGCAGGTAATATCAAAGCCCAAGAAATAGAAGTAACCCTTGCCAGCATTAACGATATGCAATTGAACGGGACCTTGGCTGCCAACAATATTACCTACACTACCAATGGTAATACCGCCGACTTTGTTTTCGAAGAGAACTATCAATTAAAAGACCTAACTGAAGTAGAAGCTTTTATTAAAGCAAATAAGCACTTACCGGAAATTCCCTCGGCTGCAGAGATGGAAGAAGCAGGTGTAAACCTGGCGGAGATGAATAAGTTGTTGCTGATGAAGGTGGAGGAGTTGACACTTTATTCGATTGAGCAGGAGATGAAGATTGAGATGTTGACGGAGGACCGAAGACGGGAGACAGAGGAGAATAACGAGAAGGTTATGAGTTTAGAGTTTAAGGTTGAGGAGTTGAGTGATGAGAGGAGAGCAATAAGAGGTGAGATGGAAGAATTGAGGAAGATGGTATTGGAGTTGGTTAAGACACCAAACCCCTAAAGGAGCTTTGATTTACAGCTTGGAGTTGCGTGCTGATATCCTTTTAGAGCTTGTCCCGATTCTTCGGGAAGCTAGGGGGCGCGAAAGAAAGTGAAAAGAAGAAAATTAATAATTGTAAATAAAATGCACTGCACACCAGGCATAGTGCACTAAAACAAAAAAAATGAAAAAACTAACTACTTTAATTTTAATGGGAATGATTTGTGGGGCTGCTTGGGGGCAATGTGATTGTATAGGTGGAATTAATATTAATGCAGTCAACGGCACTGACGGGAATATTCAGGGAGATGTTTTAAAGGTTTGGAGGACTAGAGATACATCTATTGGCAGACCCACTGATTGGACTAGTATTTTACATGTTGGCGTAAATTCAAATAGTGATTTTCAGATTGGATCGTCTTATGCAGGCAGTAATGCTTTTTGGTTAAGAGGAAGGTATGATGTGAATGGAAGTTGGAATCCATGGCATCGGATAATTACCAATAAATATGCCATTTTCAATACGAATGGGACCTTTAGTGGAAGCATCCAATGTAATAATAACTTAAAGATAAGTGATGTTTCGGCAACACAAATAGAACTAACAGTTACTGGCTGGGGAGCGCAACATGGGTTATTATTTAATGCATACAAAGATGGAGATGGATATTTAACGAATGTAGCTAAGTATGCAAACGATGCGGGAAGTTATACAAATGGAGCAGGTGCAATTATTTTTACAGGTAATGGTGGTGCCATGGACTTTTATGTGTCACCTACATCAACAGGAAAAGATAATATAATAAATTGGGGTAGTTCGAGGCTTAGAATTAATAAGTATGGAAATGTTGGTATTGGTACAACCTCTCCGCAATCGAGGCTACATGTTGTAGGTGGTAACCTGGATATTGGAGATACAGGTTCTGAGAACTATTTACAGTTCAGGCGTTCTTCAGATGGAGCACCTCGCGGACTAATCGGATTGCATAATGATCAGGATTTTCGAATAGCTAATCATGGAGGTTATGGATACTTAACTTTTTATACCAATAGTGGAAGTGAAATGTCGGAGAGAGCGAGGATTACCCCAAGTGGTAATTTAGGCATCGGCACCACCACCCCTTCAGCCAAACTCGACGTCAACGGCAATATCAAAGCCCATGAAATAGAAGTAACGTTAGCCAGCATTGATGATATGCAACTCAACGGCACCTTGGCCGCCAATAATATTACCTACACCGCCAATGGCAATACTGCTGACTTTGTGTTCGAAGAGAACTATCAATTAAAAGACCTTACAGAAGTAGAAGCTTTTATTAAAGCCAATAAGCACTTACCTGAAATTCCCTCAGCTGCAGAGATGGAAGAAGCAGGTGTAAACCTGGCGGAGATGAATAAGTTGTTGC
>NZ_CEXQWX010000289.1:0-3237 GCF_982718395.1 Carboxylicivirga sp. | reverse complement strand
TGTCTGTATATGATCAACGTAACCAATAAAGGCAGGAGAATGGTAGCTGCATATTTAAGTAATTTAAACGGTTTAAACGGATTGTTGATCTGACGATTAATATTGCTCCATGCTTTTTCAGGATTATCATTATCGTACTCAAAACTTTTATCCAAAAGGGTTTGCTTATCTACAAGTCGTTCAAACAATTCTTGATTTTTTGGATCAACCAGCCATTGCTTTAAAAGCTGCTGCTCCGAATCAGTTAGTTCATTTCTTAAATAACGAACTATTATATGGGAAATATTAAAATCTTGATCTTTCATTTTGACAGCCTTTGTCACTAAGTAACAAAAGGTCCCAAAGCGGGTGATAGCAAAATGATTTTTTTTAGATTAAAAGTAAAATTAACACCCATGAAGCCCCTTTCAAATCTTCCCTCAAGTGTTCGTAAGCCCTCTTTTTAAGTGTTTTAACTGTGTTAATTGAGATGTTTAATTCATCAGCAATCTCCTGGTTCTTCAAGCCGTTCATAGCTAAAACCACAATTCTACGTGATTGTGGAGATAGTTTCTTTATAGCCTTATAAACTTCGGAATACACTTCTTCTTCGACTATTGTTTCTTTATAAGTCTTATCAGTTATAAATTCTTCCAGGTCATCTGTTGTAATTTTACGCTTAGCTTCACGGTTGACATAGTTGATACAATGATTTCGAACTGTGGAGAATAAATAACTTTTCAGCGCACTTGGGTATTTAAAGTCATTAAGGTTCTCCCAAAGCGAAACAAATGCTTTTTGAACACCATCTTCGCAAACATCCTCTTGGGTAACATAACGACGAGAGAAGCCCTTTAGGGCATAATAATATTTGTCAAATAGTTGTTTAAAAGCTACTTGATTTCCTTTTTTTATTTCTTCAAAAATTAGCCTATCGTCGTTCATGAGGAATCAAAAGTAAAAAACTCAGACTATAAATGGCAAATTCAATTATAAAAAACAAGTTAGTATAAAGTATAGATCTATAACTTCAAAAAGCCACTTTACATTGAAAGTAGCTTCAAACCAAAGTAAATACAACTCTTTTTCAACTAAAACTTTTTTAAAGAGTTGGTGCCCTAATATCCTTGCCCATTAAAACCTATTCTTTCTAAACAGGCTTACCTCAAGCTGGTATAGTTTTATACAAGTACATCGACTGATTTCCACTTCAGAAAGACAATGTTTTAAGTGGATTTTCACGATGATAAGATGTAATCTTATTTCACTTGGTATACCAAACTGTAATAAATATTCATCAATCTGTAATTTGATTAAGTCTTCTTATTGACATCCGGGTAATTTTGAGTTATCAATAATGATGAAATAATTAACCAAGAATGATAGAACATCAAAACAAATTAAAATGAGAGACTTTAGTTTATTTAATCCAACAAGGATTGAGTTTGGCAAAGACAAGGAAAATAACATTGGCCAATACGTTTCTGAATATGGCGTAAAGAAAGTGTTGCTGGTATATGGATCAAACCGTATCAAGCACAGCGGTCTATTTGACCGGGTAGCTGCTTCCCTGGCTGAAAAGAGAATTGAGTTTGTAGAGCTTGGGGGTGTAGTGAGTAATCCTGTTTTAAGTAAGGTTAACGAAGGTATTGAACTGGCTCGAAAGGAACAGGTAGATGGCGTTCTGGCTGTTGGTGGTGGATCTGTGCTAGACTCGGTTAAAGCCATTGCTGCAGGTGCCAAGTATGATGGCGATGTGTGGGACTTCTTTGTATTTAAAGCTATCCCTTCGGATGCACTGCCACTATTCTCCATCATAACCCTTGCTGCCACAGGTAGTGAAATGAATAACGGAGGTGTGGTAATGAATGAGGGTACTAAAGAGAAGTTTGCACTGGTTGGCCCTGCTTTATTCCCAAAAGTATCAATTATCAATCCGGAACTACAGGCTTCTGTTGGCCGGGATTACCTTGCCTACTCAGCAGCTGATATCTTTGCCCATTGTCTTGACCTGTACTTCACTGCATCGTATATGCCAGAATTTACAAATACACATATTGAGAATATTTTAAGGACTGTTATCAGAACTACTGAAGCGCTGTTGGATAATTCTGATGATTATAATGCACGTGGAGAGTTTGCATGGGCAGCAACACAGGCGTTAAACGGATCAACTCTTGCCGGTGTTGAAGGTAATTCTTACGACACCCATGTTGTTGAGCATGCTATGTCTGCTTTATTTAATATAGCGCATGGTGCAGGATTGTCTATTGTAATGCCTGCCTGGATGAAATGGCATAAGCACAAAAACCCTGCTCAATATGAACGATTTGCCAAAGAAGTATTTAATGTTGAGGGAGCCGATGAAGGCATCAAGCAACTGGAAGCCTGGTTTAGAAAGATTAACACACCTGTGACCTTGGCCGAAGGGCATATTCCAAGGGAAGCAATTTCTGATTTAGCAGAAAATGCACACGGTTTGGCAACCACCTGGGGTATGGGTGCTCTTTATACTAAAGAAAGCATTGTGGAAATTTTGGAGTTGGCGTAAGTTTAATTTAATAATTCAGGAGCAAGCCAATATGATTGGCTTGCTCTTTTATATTTTCGATATAAAAAACAAACCCGCCATACGTTTATGACGGGATTGGAATTCATTAAGTAAAACCAGGAAGATGTTATGCTTATTCGCATTTCCGCTAGTTTCAACCCATATATTTCTGGCATTATTACTTGCCAAATATATCCGCCAATTTAGCATCTAAATCTTCAGGCAGATGGGTTTTAAGCAATACTTTTCCTTGCTTATCTACTAAAATAATAGTTGGAAGACTATTAGCCTGATATCTCTTAATAACGCAATCATCGCCCTTTTGTGCTTTGTCATGAATAAGGTTAATCCAACTAATATCAAGTTCTTTACTCGCTTTTCGCCAATTATTCAGATTCTCGTCAGCAGAAATACTCATAACAACTAAGTCCTTATATTTTTCTTGTAACTCACGTAAATGTGGAATGGCTTTCTTACACGGTCCACACCATGATGCCCAAAAGTCCAATAAAACGTATTGTCCATGATACTCTGACAAGGTGTATGATTTACCATTAATGCTTTCCAGTGTAAAATCCGGTGCTGTTCCACCAGCTGATGTGTTTTTTAATGCATCTGCTGCATCTTTATAACCCTGCATCTGTGGATACTCAAACCATTTATCCGGTAAAGCACTTAATATTTCACTTTGAAGCTCAATACTTATC
>NZ_CEXQWX010000288.1:0-3450 GCF_982718395.1 Carboxylicivirga sp. | reverse complement strand
ATTATTGACACTTAATAATGATTAATTCTATGAGAATATTCTTATCGCTGCTGATTATATCATCGGTATTGATTAGCTGCAAAACCAAACGCCCCGAAATGGGACCACCTCAGCTTCCCGTGTATACTGCTAAAACAGAGAACGTAGCCATTAGTAAAGATTTTGTCGGTCAAACTTATGGATTGTTTGATATATCAATCAGAGCCAGGGTTGACGGTTACCTGGAAGGCATTCATTTTGAAGAAGGAGGCAATGTAAAAAAAGGTCAGCTATTGTACTCGATTGATCCTGCCCCACTTGATGCTAAAGTAGCTGAAGCTCTTAGTATGGTTGCTCAGGCCAAAACAAATCTTGTCAAGGCGGAAAGTGATTACAACAGATATAAGCCATTGGCTGAGACAAATGCTGTCAGTCAAAGTGATTATGACGCGGCACTAGCCAGCTTTGGAGCAGCACAAGCTTCGCTCGAAGCTGCCAATGCTTCATTAGAGTATGCCAGAATCCAACAAAGCTATACGAAAATCTATTCTCCTATAAGTGGTATCATTGGACGTTCAGAGGCCAAAGTTGGAGACTATGTTGGTCGTGAACCTAATCCGGTTGTCCTAAATACTGTATCGCGCCTGGACACTATTTTGGTTCAATTTCATTTAACAGAGTTACAATATCTGAACATAGCTCAGTATGCCAAGACACAAAGAGCTATAGCCGATACAAAAAGAGAAGCGAAGGCTGAAATTCAACTCTTCTTTGCTGATGGAAGTCGGCATAGCGAGTTAGGCAAAGTTGATTTTGTTGGAAGAAATATTGATCCAACTACCGGGACGCTACTTGTACAAGCATCTTTTAATAATCCGGATGGATTGGTTCGTCCCGGACAATTTGCACGGGTACGATTAAACGTCGAGGACCCAAGAGAAACACTTTTAATTCCGGTTAAGTGCCTACAAGAAGTTCAAGGTGAATTCAATGTATTGGTGGTTGATTCTGAAAATAAGATTGAATTCAGATCTGTAGAAGTTGGCGAAAACTTGCAGGATATGGTTGTTATCAGATCAGGATTGGAACCAAACGAACGAATCGTACTGGAAGGCATTAATAAAGTCAAAACAGGAATGTCAATCATACCTGAGGAAAAGGAGTTTAATTCTGTACGCAATAATCAATAGTAATTATGGGAAATTTCTTTGTAAGAAGGCCCATTGTGGCCATGGTTATTGCCATTGTTATACTAATTGTAGGTGGATTATCTGCATTGCAGTTGCCTATGGAGCAATTCCCGGATATTACTCCGCCTATGGTTCAGGTAAGAGCTAACTATACAGGAGCCAATGCATTAAATGTAGAGCAATCGGTAGCTACACCGTTAGAGCAACAGCTTAATGGTGTGGAGAACATGATTTACATGAAGTCGACCAATGCGAACGACGGAAGTATGTCAATTGATATCTCCTTTGAAGTTGGTACAGACCCTGATATGAATACCGTATTTGCTCAGAACAGAGCATCTGCAGCTACTGCGAAATTACCTGAAGAAGTTAAGCGATTGGGAGTAACAACTCAAAAAAGTATGAGTAGTATAGTTATGGCGTTAGCCGTATACAGCGACGGCAGATACGATCAGCAATTCCTCGGTAACTATTCAATCATTAATATTCAGGATATATTAGCCCGTATTAATGGCGTTGGTCGTGTGCAAGTAATGGGTGCCAGTGATTACTCCATGCGGATTTGGATTAAACCGGATCGTCTTTCGCAATTAAATCTGACTGTTCCAGAAATAATGGCCGCCATTCGGGAGCAAAACGTAATTGTTCCTGGTGGTAAGTTTGGTGCCGAGCCAGCACCTCCGGGTACAGAACTTACCTATACTGTAACTCTTCCTGATCGATTAGTGACGGAGAGAGAATTCGGAGAAGTTGCCATTCGTACCAATAAGGATGGTAGCCAGGTGAAATTGAAAGATGTTGCAAGCATTGAACTGGGAACAGAGAATTATAATACCGATGCACGATTTCAGGGTAAAGCCTGTGCACTTATCACCATCTATCAATCGCCCGGTACGAATGCCGTTGAAATGGGGAAAGAGATTATCAGAACCATGAATGAACTGGCAGTTTCATTCCCTGAAGGTGTTGAATATGACGTAGCACTTGATGCCACAGCTCCAATTACTGCCGGACTAAAAGAAGTAGCTATCACATTGATCGTTGCCCTGATACTGGTAATTCTGGTTGTTTTTCTATTCATTCAGGACTGGCGTGCAACCTTGATTCCTACCATCGCCATTCCAGTTTCCCTGATTGGTGCTTTTGCTGTTTTCCCGCTACTGGGTTTTACAATTAATACCTTATCACTTTTAGGGCTTGTACTCGCAATTGGTATTGTTGTGGATGATGCCATTGTGGTAGTAGAAGCTGTTCAGGTAAACATTGAAAAAGGTATGAACCGGCGCGAGGCAACTATCGCAGCCATGAAAGAAGTAACAGCTCCGGTAATTGCCACAACTCTTGTACTAATTGCTGTGTTTATTCCGGTGGCTTCCATGGGCGGTATTACAGGTCGTCTTTATCAACAGTTTGCAATTACTGTTGCAGTTTCGGTATGTTTCTCATCTGTGAACGCATTAACATTATCTCCTGCCCTGGCTTCTATTTTATTAAGAAAGCCTGAATTACCAGGTGGAATCTTGGGACGTTTCTTTAAGTCTTTCAATAAGGCCTTCGATCGCAGTTCGGTAAAATACATGAAGGTTACTAATATGGTAGCCCGTAAAATAACACGAAGTATGCTATTTATTGGAGCCACAGTAGTACTTATTATCATTGTTAATCGATTTGTACCTGGAGGTTTTATTCCTGAAGAAGATCAAGGTTATTTGTTTGTTAATATTCAGTTACCTGATGCCGCTTCGCTACAACGTACTCAGGAAGTGATGGATCATATCAACACCATTCTTGCAGATGTAGAAGAGATAGAGAGCGTTTCAGGAGCATCGGGCTTTAATTTATTATCGGGTAGTATGTCTACTAACTCCGGTGTTATGTTTATTTCTTTGAAAAACTGGAGTGATCGCTTTTTAAAGGCGAATTGGTTAGCTCAAAAACTTAATTTCCTGTTTTACCAAAACATTAAAGAAGCACAGGTATTTGCCTTTGGACCTCCTGCCATTCCTGGTTTGGGAAGTGGATCTGGTTTTTCTCTGATGTTACAGGATAAGCAAGGAAATACTCCGCAGTATTTGGCAGAACAAGCCAATGCATTTATTACTGAAGCTCAACAAAGACCGGAAATAGCCAATATATTCACCACATACAGGGCAAATGTT
This sequence comes from Carboxylicivirga sp., assembly GCF_982718395.1. NCBI lineage: Bacteria > Pseudomonadati > Bacteroidota > Bacteroidia > Marinilabiliales > Marinilabiliaceae > Carboxylicivirga > Carboxylicivirga sp. Next base: position 122 of record NZ_CEXQWX010000288.1, on the reverse strand, counting down.
CCTCAGCGTCGTTTAAATATAAATCGCGATCAGGCTTTGAAGGCAGGAGTTCAGTTAAATGACTTGTATACAACAATTAGTGCATTTTTGGGTGGTGCCTATATCAATGATTTTAATAGGTT
>NZ_CEXQWX010000287.1:0-3508 GCF_982718395.1 Carboxylicivirga sp. | reverse complement strand
CCTGTTGGGTTAATTATCTCACTTCCGCTACCAAAGTACTACAATAATGCCCAGGTCAAGAACAAGATCATATTGCAAGTCCATCTTTCCGCCATCAGGCAGACGGAGGCGATAAGATTGGTTACGTGCTTCCATGAAGATTCCCAATGAATGATTCTTATCTGGTTTGACGTTGAACAGATATTCTACACCGATCCCAAGTGAGCCGCCAAAAGAAACAGCGTTTTTAAGAATCGGACAAAATGCGTACAACCCTATATGGACGTTCAATTGCTGATTATTGCGATGAAAGGTCTGGCGTAGTGCAAAACCAGATGAAAGAAAATGAATATAGTTACCATTGAATGGTGCAGCTATACTTCCAACAGAGGCTTCCACCTGAGACATACTATAGCGAAGCCTTAATTCCGGAAACTTGAATCTTGGTTTTAAGCCAACACCGATGGTGGGATGAGTGAGGCTGACCGATGTAAGTAGATCGTCTCCATACCAATGACAGAATCCTAGATCCGTGCGTAACATGAACGGCCTATCGTAAATATCCGGTCTATTACGTGTTGCAAAATTAAAAGATACTACAGGATTTGTTAGAGTAACTCCAAAGATTTCCAGATTTTCGTTGACTTTAGTTGGATTTTTGTTGACTTTTAGATTCTTGCCATCGGTGGGGAAGTAAATCGGCCAGGTCTAGATTATAATTGCTGTTATATTCCGGTATTCGGGTAAGAACATCAGTTAGCCACTCCCGTGGGTTTACTTCACTAGCCTTGCAGCAACCAAACAGTGAGTACATGATTGCGGCATTCTCTGCAGCGTCATGATTTCCGCAGAACATAAAGTTCTTTCTTCCCAAAGCAACTGGCCGGATGGCATTTTCCACCAGGTTGTTGTCGATGTTATACCTACCATCCAGATGGTACCTGGATAAACGGTGGAACAAGTTGTAAGTATATGACAAAGCTTTATGCATTCTGCCTTTTGGTATTGTTTTGGAAAAATAGTTGACAATCCACTTTTCAAAAGCCTTTTGTATGGGGTATGCAAGTCTCTGACGGAGCTCTGCCCTTTCACCATAATCCAGGTCTTGATCATCAGCCATTGCCTCCACCTTATAGAGCATGCCAATTTGTTCCAATGCATACTCTGCACCGGCTTTGTCTTCCTTTAAGGCTTCGGTAAACTTCCTTCGGGCATGAGCCCAGCAACCCAATAACAACACTCCCTTCTTATCTTCATAGATAGAATAGGCGTCGTAACCATCGGTTTGTACGGCACCTTTGAAGTTGTGAAGTAGTTCAATAATTACTTTCTGGGCTCTTGAGCCTTTATCATAATGAAAAAACACCAACTTGTCTATCACCGAACGAACTACCCACAAATAGGCTTTTACAGCCCGCTTCTTCTTATTGTTGATTACTGGTACAGTACTCTCATCAACCTGGATATAGTCCGTGGCAAGAACCAATTCCCGCAACCTGTAGTATAAGGCTCTGAGCAAATCACTACTTGCAATGAACCATCCATTGACAGTGGAAGCTGGTAGGCTTACCTGGGCTTGCTTAAAGATATCGATCTGACGATGGAAAGGAAGGTGGTACATGTATTTACCCAGAAGAAGTTCTGCCAGAAGACTGGCTCCGGCATTGCTTCGTGGTAGTGGAAGCAAGGGTAATGTGGCTATTTTTACACTCTTCTGTTCTTCTGCAGATTCATCTTCCAATTGTTGTAGTTTCTTTTTAAGCACATATTTTGGCCTGATGATCTGGCGTACATACAACTCTCCCGGCTTGTGTTCAAGGATTTCTGTTACCTCCTGACCAATACGCTCCCAGTTCTCATCGATACCTTCGGGTTCTATAACTTCTGTTTCACGGCGAAGGTGATCCGGTAAAGGCTGGCGCACTGGCTTGCTTTTTTTCTCTGGCTTCTTCCGTTCATAAGAAATAACCTCCTTGGCAGCCTTCTCTATAACACCCTGCTCCTGGGGGAGGATATCAAGTCCGCCAAAATCAAGCTTACGCTGGTTGGGATCTTCAGGTATGTATTTTTCTGTGCTGGACTTCCAGAACTTTCGGCGATACCAGGCCAATTGATCGGACAATTGCTTAATCTTGTCTGATTGTTCCTTAATAGTGGTTTCTGCCTTCTCCAATGCACCATTGTCATTTTTACGCAAGCGAGATAATTCCTGGTACATCTCATCGCGTTCCTGGAGTAAGGCTTCTATTAACTTATCTTTTTCTGTATTATCAACCACTGTTCTCGCTTGTGTTTTAACTGATGGCAAGCTAGCAAAACACGCTATAAACAGACTGAAAAACAGAGACGTATTGTCAACAATAAAAGAACATTTGTTAATAAGATTTTAGCTTTTGCTTTCGAGGTTTTACACTGCGGACAATTAGCAATAAATCGGACCATTTAATGGTTATGGAATGGTTCGTTTCATCATAGCCAGGCAACTTAAAACGGCCTGACTCCAATTTCTTATGATAGATGACCAGTCCGGCATATTCCATGTGCAGGATTTTCATAATAGTCTGCTGCCGGTTGACGAATATAAATACTTCCCCGTTGCGCACATCACGGTGCATTTCGGAGGTAACAATACCGCTTAAAGTGTAAAAACTCTTGCGCATATCAACAGGGTAACGGTACAGGTAATACGCCAGGTTTTGATGAAGGTGGAACATACCCGTTAATCGTATAGATGAATAAGTGCACGAAGATGGGGTAAGTCAAGGTCTTGCTTTACCCTTAGAATGGTTCCGTTTGGATAAAATAGCTCTATAGAAGATTCTGTTACCGCAGGCTTTTCTAGACAAACTGATCCCTTTGGGTGATTATTTGTTGGGGAGCTAACAACCATAGGTATGAAAATCCCATTATGCTGCTTGCTTTGTAATTTCTTCTTCCAATAGTGAAATGTGGCTGGTGCTATACCCTGGTTGGAACAAAACTCCTTTATGCTCAGTCCTGACTCCTGCTGGTGTTTGATTAACTCTTGAAAACGGTGTTCTTTTTGCATTAGATTTTTTCCGAAAGATAACAACCGCTAGTAGCCAAAAAAATACGTATCAGACCGTTGGTTTACGGCCTATCAGGTACATCAACGGACTGAGCATCCGTACAAATAGTAAAAGTGCTACAGAAAAGAATAAAAATGTATCGTTTCATTTATATCTCACAATTAATGCTAATAAATTATCGCCATTAAGGCGAAATAAAGTTTGAGCCAAATCTTGACTAACGGTAAATTTAGTGAATTTTAATTCCCTCTAAATCTTACCGTTAGCTTAAGGACTTAATCAGCTCTAAAAGATTAGATAAATTCATTTTCAATCTAATTTGTCGGTGCTGATGTGGGGAATGTTGCCCAACGGCTCGAATATGCGTAGTGCGGGATTTCAAAGCACTTCACTATCAAACCGCTACTTTGTTTATAAAATGCTTTAAAGCTCAAATTTACTACATCACCCCGCATTACGTATATTTATTGTTGGCAACC
>NZ_CEXQWX010000286.1:0-3650 GCF_982718395.1 Carboxylicivirga sp. | reverse complement strand
GCAATGTTATTTAAGTGATGAAATTGCTTCAATTCTTGCTTATGAGGATGATTATGAAACAATATTAAAAGTGTCCGAAGAGAAAGTCAATTATGTAAGAACTAAAAAATCGACACAAGCAGTAAAATAATTTAGTGATGGCAGCAATTGATTTATATAGTGGAATAGGAGGGTGGACAACAGGTTTTAGAATGGCTGGAATTAATGTTGTAGCTTCTTATGAGTGGTGGAAAGATGCGAATAACACACACAATAAAAACTTTGGAACGACACATTCGGAAGTAAATATTCGCGAACTCCAATTAGAAGACTTACCTAACCCTGATGAAATTGAATTTGTTCTCGGTAGTCCTCCGTGTACTCAATTCTCGTATGCAAATAGAGGTGGAAATGGGGATATTGCTGATGGAATGATAGATATATTCAAGTTTCTTGAAGTAGTCGAATATCTTAATCCTAGATATTGGGCTATGGAAAACGTTCCAAGAGTTGCAAAAATAATTGAACGAGAAATTCAGGAAGGAGGCTCATTATTTCGTTTCAGGAATTTATTTAGTGAAAATGGAATTCGAGTTTACGATTCATCAGATTTTGGAGTTCCTCAGAAAAGAAAAAGGATGATTGCTGGTAGATTACCATTTGATCTATTAGAATCTTATAAAGAAATAACTCCTAGGTTAACAATGGGAGATGTATTAGAAGCATTAAATCAAAATTTGGTAGTTGATCCAATTTATGGGTTCGAATTAAATAAAGAAGATGTAACTGATCATATTGCGGAGGCTCCATTGAGTGATGAAGAAGCTAGAATTAATGGTGATTCTAAAGCTTATCATGCCGTCTACAATACAATGAATTTTCCTGATAGATGGGATAGGCCTTCTAGAACTATTACAGCATTGTGCACAAGAGTTTCACGAGAAAGTATAATAATTGAAGATCATCATAAAAACCTAAGAAGATTGACTGTTCGTGAAAGGGGTTGCCTTCAATCATTTCCTTTGAATTATCAATTTTATAGTGGAAGTTATGGAGGAAAGTTAAAAATGATAGGAAATGCAATTCCTCCTGTGTTGACTTTCTATATAGCTCAGAGCATGTTAGAAAGAAACGCTAAGGAAGTGTTATTACCAAATCAAGTCAATAATCCTATTGTAGTTGCAGACGAACCTCCAGTTGTTCATTCTCCAGATGACCGGGGTGCAAAGTATTCATGGAGTAGATCATTTTGGCTGGCAATTCCAGGTCTAAGATTTGGAAGTGGAGTTAGATTTGAACTTAGGAATTATCATGACAAGCGTGATAAAAGTACTTCATGGAAGATGAATTTTTTCTTTGGGAATTCTAAAAATATAAAGGCGAAAGAACTTGATTTAGAAATATTTGAGCGAAGCTCCTTAATTCTTAAGGAATTAAATGATCCTAGTTTAGATAGTCTTATTAACGAATTTATTGCTTATAGTGAAGCGATTAACATTGAAGGTTTACAGAAAAACTGGACAAATAAGGATCGGAGTAGATTAGGACCAATAGAATTGATTGATGATATAGGCAGGTTTTCAGATCGCTTTAAAAGGATTCTTAAAAAGAAAAAGCTAACAGAAAGGGTTCTTTTGGTATTTATTGAAGATGAATTAAGAAATGGAAATGGAAGAGTTGACAACAAGAAGTTATCAGATAATCCGATAGATGTTTTTGTAGGAATGTTGATTGGTAGTTGTTTTAATACTATCATGAGTGGAAAGAAAGTGCAACAGGAATTAATGTTAGTTGCAGAATAATATAAAAGTGTCTTATTAGTGAAGAGTAAGGAGGCAAAAAGAAAATACTGGATAGTAAACGAGTGAATAGACATTTAGCTATTAAAGGAACTTGTTAATTTCTTTATCCGTAATTTATTTCCAATTTAGATATCATTATGAATGATGATGTGATTTTCGATTGGCTAAATTCTCTGAAACCCTCATTTAATGGAGCTTCGTTACACATATACCCTCGTGCGTACGCCCAATATGCCAAGCGTACGTCTAGGTGGGGCTCCGTACGCTAAATCACCCCTTGCGTACTCGTAACATGGGCTTCCATACGGTGTATACCCTTACGCGTACGAGGTATGGTGCTTTCCGTACACCAGCTCATGCTCTCCGTACGGTCTTTGATGCTCTGCGTACGCAAAAACATCCCCTCCGTACGCTACGCATTAACTATTTTCGCGTACGGAAGGGGAGTAGAGTATTTGCTAAATTAATTTAAGCATCATCTTCCTGTTCTTTTATAGAACGGCGATACCTTGCTAAACGATCCCGCTCGTATTTGCTCGAATAGCCTTTTATAAGCTTGGGATCATCGCGAAAAACAAAACGACCATAGTCACGAATATTTTTAACCACAACGTTAAGCAATGTGTAGGCTTTGTCACGAATCAATTTATATTCGTTATCGCCATACATATAGCCATTGGCCTGGCCCAAAAGGTCGGCCATATCTTGCGACATGGTATCGGCTTGCGTCAGCTTATCCATATTAAAATTCATGGCTACCAATGGTTCAGGATTTTCCTTGCCAAGTACTGCCATGCGTGCTAAGTCCTGAATAGTATCGGCGTGTCCGTTACCTTCTTTAATTTCGCTTACATGCCCAAGCAAGGAATCGTCGTTACGATAGGCAAATTCCAGTGTGTCAATTAATTCATCGTGTAAGGCATACATAGCAGGAGCATTTTGTTTCCATTTATCATTGGCCGCTTCACGCTCCGATTTCATTTCCTGCCAAGCCGCTTCGGCTGTTCGGGTGGCATCGGTCAATAGCTTCAGCCGGTCGAGTAGCTGCGGGTCAAAGCCAATATCCTCAAGCGATGGTAAATCCAGGCTTGTGCGCACATGCAAGCTTTCACATTCACCTAAATAGATACTGACAGGCATTTTACAGGTTTGGATGTCTTCTTTTTTCATGGCATCCAATTCGGGTTTGATCGTTTGAAGTTCGTTTGGTAATTCCATACAAAATCAATTTAAGGGTTAATAATTGCAACGCCTCAATCCTACAGCACGGTAAAAATTCCAATTGGAAGTATTAAAATCGATCGACAAACGTAAATATATGATTAATTTATATATAAACTATAAAATTGTCATAAAAATATGCTATTAAAATAATAACCTTAGCTTATTGAGTATCTGTGTGGGTGTAAGTTTGCTTTAAATATGGTTGTTATCATCACTTCAGATGCGTCAGACTATGTAAGTATAATATATTGATTTCAAATGTTGATAAATATATTTATCTGTCTTATTGTTGACTTTCAGATATATATTCTCAGTTTTAGGATCAATTAATATTTTTGTGGGGAAAAAATGCTTGAGATAAGCTAAAGGTCTTACCCTATATTAAAACCGTACAAGCAACTGTCGCAATTTCAAAAGAATCAAAACACATTAGACCCATTCCTGCCTTGCCTTCGGCGACTTACTTTTTCCTGCAGGTGAATTAAAGCGAAGCGGCAATCGTGAACTCCTTATAAAACAACATTCTTTGTGAACAAAAACTAAGGAAAAACCCCGTTGGCAGCAGCACTTATTGACCCACAATGCATTCATTTCGGAAAAGATTTAAAAGAATTACAGCTTCGGTTCCAATTATTCATATGTGTT
>NZ_CEXQWX010000285.1:0-3655 GCF_982718395.1 Carboxylicivirga sp. | reverse complement strand
ACAATATTGTTCTTGGATAAGCAAAGGATTCGCAATACATCACACTCCTTTTGTGTTAATCGCTTCGTAAAACCCTCCATTTCCAGTCGCTGATTGGCTGAATCGAAACGGTATTGACCAATTTCAAAGTTCGTAATCTCAACTTTTGGATCTTCATCTTGCAGATTAATACGATTCAGAATAGCTTGAATCCGGCAGAGCAACTCATCTTCATCAAAAGGTTTGGTGACATAATCATCAACTCCTAATTGAAAACCTTTGATTTTATCCTGCTTCATGGAGCGAGCTGTTAAAAAGATAATGGGAACCTTTTTATTAAGCTCCCTTATGTTTTCGGCAATGGTAAAACCATCCATACCGGGTAACATAACATCCAGGATGCAAAAATCGTAGCGCCCTTTTTTAAATGCCTCCAGCCCTCTTTTTCCATCCTTGTATAGCTTAACGTCAAATCCGTTTGATTCCAGAAAATCAACAAGCAGGAATCCCATACTTATATCATCTTCAACTAATAGTATTTTAGCCATTATTTTAATGGTAATAAAATGGTGAAACAAGTTCCTTTGCCTTCTTCACTTTCAACAGTTATACGGCCATTGTGTTCTTCAATTACTTTTTTAACAAAAGTAAGTCCAAGCCCAAAACCTTTCACATCGTGCACGTCTCCTGTGCTTACCCGATAATATTGATCGAAAATATATGGCAGTTCTTTGGCTGCAATTCCAATACCATTGTCCTTCACCTGTATTTGCAGCAAGTTATTCCACTCACTTGTTTCGATACTGATTACTGGCTTATTACTGCGGTATTTGATCGCATTATCCAGTAAATTGGAAAGCACAAGAGACAGGCGCCCATTGTAACTGTTCAGAGAATGATTATCTGCTTTAAAGTTAACCTGTAACTCGCCACCAACTTCCTCAACACGATAAGCAAATGATTTTGTAAGTTCCTCAATAACCAGTTTGATGTCCACAACATTTCGTTCTCCTTCAATTGATGTTTCGCATGATAACTTCAATATTTCCTCAACATGCAACTGCATACGTTCATACTCATTCAATACAACCTGCGCATAATCTGATGTCTTATCCTTATTATCTTTCTTTTTAATGATCAGGTTAGCTGCCAAACGGATATTGGCTAAAGGAGTCTGGAACTCGTGGAGCATATTGTTAACGAATTCGCGCATATGTACCATTAATAATTGCTCCCGCTTCATCATGCGGAGTAATATAATAAACGATGCTACCAGGAAAAAGATAATGAACACACTCATGATAAAGAGACCACTCATCTGAGCCAGAATAAACCGGTTGCGATCGGGAAATTGTAATCGCAGTCGGATTCCTTCCCGTTCTAATAAACCATTAAGTGTCTGCTGATAACATTTTGGTCCCCAAATTGCAGCTGTATTATTCCCGATAATGGTATCAGTTATAGCAAATGAATAATTCAGCGGTAAATTATAAATCTCTAGTTGAGAGTGAATAATACTATCTACCTCGGCACTTTTTCTTTTGGCATTGATACAATCATTACCACAGAGAAATCGATCCATATCAGGACAAAGACGATTTCCAATTTCGTCTCGCGCATCCTTCAAAGCCATAACCACCCGATGGTTAAAATTCTTCTCCTCTAAACGAGCTGCCTTTACGATATAGTTGATTTGAATAAAAAGCAACAACGCCAATCCTATAAAGGTGGCTATTGACAAGCCGTAATATTTTTTGTTTTTCCCCATTACCCTAAAAATACAGAATCTCAATCAAGCGCCAAAATTACCAAATTAAAAGACCTTGTTATCCGCTTTTAACATCATCTTAACAACGATTAACATGTCAATAACTTACCTTTATGTGCAACAAATTTAGTTTTGTTCCATCACAAACATGAAATTAATTTTTTAAACGTATGATTATGAAAAAGACACTAATCCTTTCGGTACTATTTGTGTTTACAATGGCAATTACAGCACCGACAATGGCCGCAACTATTGATCAGGAGCCAGTAAAAACTGAGAAGAAAGCTGAAGACAAAAAGAAAAAAGAGTGCAGCAAAGAGTGTAAATCAAAGTGCACTGCTGAAAAGAAAGCTTGCTCAGACAAAAAAGAATGCTCTAAAAAAGAGAAAAAAGGATAATCATCCGGTAAATTAAAAGAGGAAAGCTATCTCAATTGAGATGGCTTTTTTTATTGATTGCAGCTCACTCTACCAATACAACACTTTAAACATCAAATATTTATTAATGCAATCGCATTTTAGGAAATTTGGTTTACTTTTGCACTCCTCAAATTGAAGTTGAACGGAGGGGTTAACCATGGGAATGGAATCATTTGTAGTCAGGTTTTTCATTATTCTACTTACTACAGGGTCGATTGGCTATGTAGTATTACGATTGTTGTATAAAGGCAGCATTTTCTTTCGGATAGGTGCCTTATGGATGATCAATGTATTTTTAACGGTTATGAACAGCCGGATTCATTACAAATATCCGGAAGCATATCCTTTTTGGGCGGCCTTGGCCGGAGGTATTATTCTCACAGGGGTATTGCAGTACATCGTCTATCTTCAGATAAAAAAACCACTCAGCTTTATTACTGAAAAATTAAAGGAGATTTCTCTAGGTCATATCAGTACAAAGCAAGAGGAATACAAGGCGCCTATAAAAGGGGAACTATTTCAAATTCATCAGGCTATCAATCAATTACAGGCCATTCTTGCGCAGGTTATCTATAAAGTATCAGAATCGGCTGATGATGTTAGTAAGGTGGGACACAACCTTGATCAGACTGCATCTAAAATCTCGTCTGTAGCTAGTCACCAGGCATCCGGTCTGGAAGAGATAGCCTCGTCCATGGGACAGATCGCTGCCAATATTAATGCGAATAATCAAAATGCAAGCGGTACAAAAGAAAACTCAATTAATGCAAGTCGTTCGGTAGATGAAAGCTTTGCTAGTACACAACAAACTTTAGAAGCTATGCAGCAGATTAATGACAAGATAACGGTCATTGATGAAATTGCAATACAAACCAATTTACTGGCACTCAATGCTGCTGTTGAAGCATCGCGTGCCGGTGAAGATGGCAAAGGTTTCGCAGTTGTGGCAGGTGAGGTTCGTAAACTGGCCGAACGCAGCAAACAAGCAGCCAAAGAAATCGAAGTGTTCTCACAACGAGGAAATGAAATGGCTGAGGATGCTTTAATAAAATTGAGGCAAACACTTCCATTGATCAGAAAAAATGAAAACCTGATTGCTGAGATAGCTTCGGCAAGTGAGGAACAAAACCAGGGTGCATCACAAATCAGTCATGCCTTGCAAGAGATTAACCGATCAACACAAGGTAACGCTGCCATTTCAGAAGAAATGACGTCCAGTGCCAAACAAATGGTGGAGCAAGCTTCTGCATTAATTAAACAATTGAAGTTCTTCAAACTTGACTAAACAAGTCTTCAATTTATTAACCTTCTATCCAACTAAAAAGCAATCCCCCTAATTCTTAAATAGTTATAAAAAAACACAAACCATCCCCCTTCGCCACTACCCTTTACCCACTTTATTGTAAAATAGAATGATTTAAATGTATATCTCACTATATATCAGTGCGTAAACATTTTTAAACCACCTCACCTCTGTCCTCTCCTCAAA
>NZ_CEXQWX010000284.1:0-3791 GCF_982718395.1 Carboxylicivirga sp. | reverse complement strand
ATGGAGATGGCGATCCTGCAACAGGCAATTCTGCTATGGGTATCCTTAATTTCGACAATAATAAATTAAGCAATCCTGAAAATACCTATGTCAATGAGCAGGGATGGTATCGCACTGAGCTGTATTTATCAAACGATTTGGTTGCCTTATTTGATCCTGCAACTGATATGCGCTACTGGTATTTTATGTCGGATGAAGACCCATACGGAGCTCCTGTTCCAGATGGCTACTATATCGCAACCAATGATGGGCAACAACCTTGGTCTGGTATTAAAACGCCTGAAGTATTATTAAATTATTGCGAAGCATTAATGAAGCAGGCAACGCCGAATAGTTCAGAAGCTGTTTCCTATTTGAATATGCTGCGTGAGAAACGTTATTATGCAGCTTTATATACCCCTTATGTGCATACAGACAATGAATCAACATTAGAAGAGGTTATGTTGGAACGCCGGAAAGAATTGCGTTTAACAGCCTGGCGTTGGTTCGATATGAAGCGCTTAGGCTTATCACATAATAGAACTGTCGATGGAACAACCTACACAATTAATGCATCATCTAATAATTATATGTGGGCGATTCCTTTAAATGTGATTGCCATTAACCCACTGGAACAAAACCCACGCGGTTTATAGTCTAAAATACCTAACAGGTTTTTAAAACCTGTTAGGTTTCAATAAAAACTTTCGAAAATGAAGAAACTACTGTGCTTATTATCAATAGCAACGCTATTTGCGTGCTCACAACCCAAGCAATTTATGCTTGATGGAACGATTAAAGGTGTACAAGATGATCAACTGGTTATTGGTACCTTTTCAAGGCAAACCATGTCTTTTACAGCATTGGATACAATGCCCGTAAAGGCCGGACATTTTGAATATAGTCTACCTACTATTGAGACATCAACTTATACCTTTCAATTGATTGAAAATGATGTGCGTTTCTCGTCTATTTTGGAGAATGGTCAATTAACGTTAGTTACTGATGCTGCGACTGCTCAACGCGGCTATATTCAACAGGTTGAGTTAAAGGGCAGTCAGAACCAGGATCTAATACAACAGTTTCATGGGATGAATGAAACGGTGATGGATCGTCCTGAGTTTGCTGAATGTAAGTCCGTTTATTCTAGCATGATGGTAGCCTATAATAACAAAAGCTACGAGGCTTATGAAGAGTTAAAGGAAGAGTATGGCCACATTAGTGAGAACCTGAAAAAAGAAGTTTGGAAAGCGCAAAAAGCTTTATTGGAACAAAACATCGATAAGTACTTTGTAACACAAGTATTTCCTTTTATAAAAAGCGAAGCTTCACTGAGTGAACTTCAAGCCCTTTATATTGCGTTGCCTGAGACTTCAAAGCAAAACCCAACTGTAGTGGATGTAAAGAAAGATATAGATGCCAAACTTGCCATTCAACCCGGTAAGCAGGCGCCCGATTTTACTTTACCTGATCAGAATGGGGAAGATTTTACTTTGTCAAGCCTGAAAGGGCAGTATGTGCTAATTGATTTCTGGGCCAGTTGGTGTAAGCCTTGTCGCGCCTCATTTCCACATATGAAAGAACTGTATACTAAGTACCATGCCAAAGGGTTTGAGATAGTGGGTGTTACCAACGATACCAATGATGGAATGTGGAAAAAAGCTATTGAAGAAGACCAAACTCCCTGGATCCACGTGGCTGATGATTTTTCGAAGCGTCATGCACCTGCTCGTGTTATTTCCGAATATGGCATGGATTTCCTTCCTTCAACTGTATTAATTGATCCTAATGGAGTGATCATCGCCAAGCTTTTACATGGTGATGAGTTGGATAAACAATTGGAGGAGATTTTTGGATTCTAAGAAGTTACAGTACATAACAGGTTTTCGAAATCTGTTAGGCGTTAAAAAACAAAGTATGAAAACACTATCTATTATTACACTTCTCTTAATGTTACTTGACTGTCAGATAGGCAAAGCAGATGGCTACAGAGTAAAAGGAGAAATAGCAGGTTTAAAAAATGGAACCATCACTTTAGGATATTACGACCATGCCAATCAAAAGGCGATTACTATAGATTCTGCGCGGGTGCTAAAGGGACGTTTTGAGTTCAATGGAAAATTGGATTATCCACTGGAAGTCAGAGCCAGAATAACACCTGGCAACTATTATTTCTCTCTTTGGCTCGAAAATAGTAAGATTACGATCAAGAGCGATGTAGCTAATGCTGAAAAAGATGATTGGGGTGGCGCCAATCTGCCAGTTGAAATAAGTGGTTCACACATACAAGATGAGCAAAATATCTATAACGCTTTATTAAAGCCAATTGTAGATGAGCAGGCACCTTACGGCGAAGCTTATAAAAAAGCCAACATGGCGTATATGAAAGGATCAAAAGCACAAGTGCCGGACGATGAGTTAAAGTTACTAAAAGATAAGGCACAAGCCGCTTATGATGCACTTAAGCCCTTTAGTGCCCGTATGAGTGAAGTGTCATTAAACTATATGAACGAACACCCATCTTCATACATTACAGCAAGTATACTCAGGATGCAAAAAAGCTATATGCAGTTAGATGAGGTGAAGCAAAGGTATGAAGCCTTGTCCGATGATATTAAAAGTAGTTATATAGGTCAAAGCATCAAAGCTGAAATTGAAAAGAGCATGAATGGTGTACCGGGAAGTGTGGCAGCCCCTTTTATGAAGAAGGATCTTAACGGTGATCAGATTAGTTTGGAAGAATTTAAAGGACAATATGTATTACTTGACTTTTGGGCCTCGTGGTGTAAACCTTGTCGTGCTGGTAATCCTCACTTAATTAGCTTATATGAAAAATATCAAGAGAAGGGCATCGAGTTTATAGGTATTGCCAGCGATGATAACAATGAGGCAGCCTGGCATAAAGCGATCAAAGAAGATGAAATTGCTATCTGGCGGCATGTACTGAATGGTGATAAACGAAAAGGAGAAAATATTGGTGATAACTATGCAGTACATACATTACCTACTAAAATTCTCATTGATCCTAATGGTAAAATCATTGGTCGCTTTGCAGCCGATGGAGGTACGGATGAAGATATGGATAGAATGTTTGAAGAAATATTCAATGACTAATCAGGGGTAGTAACAATTATTGCACATCGAATGGCTTGAGAAGGTCATTCGATGTCTTGTTTAAGGGCTCCATTAACCTAAATTAACCTTAAGCCCGATCAGGTTAATCCATCTGATTAAACCCGATTAACGAGCAATAATCATTTAAAAATATAGTATGAAGAAACTAATATATGCTTTTACAGCATTGATCATTTCGACCAACCTGATGGCACAGGGAATTGAATTTGAACATGGTCAGTTAAAAGATGCATTAGCGAAAGCTAAAGAAGAAAATAAATTGGTATTTGTTGATGTCTATACTACCTGGTGTGGCCCGTGTAAACAAATGGTAAAGAATATTTTTCCATTGCATGAAGTTGGAACCTATTACAATAAGAACTTTGTCTGTTACAAATTAGATGCTGAAGATGCGAAAGTAAAAGGACCGGATTATGCACAGAAATATAAGGTTAATGGTTTTCCTACTTATTTGTTTTTAAATGGCGAGGGCGAACTTGTGTACAGTACCGGTGGAGCTATGGATGCGGATATGTTTATCAAAGTTGGTAAAAAAGCCTTGGGTGAGGATGTAGATGATGGGTTTGACGAAGTATTGGCCAGGTATCAAAATGGTGATTATTCGGATACTACCATTTTTTTACTAATGACCAAGTTTGTTGAAAAATCAGCTTTAGGAGGCAGCCGCGAAGAAATGA
>NZ_CEXQWX010000283.1:0-3813 GCF_982718395.1 Carboxylicivirga sp. | reverse complement strand
TTGAAATAAGAATACAATCATGATAAAGTCTAAATATATCACAGTGAATATCAGGCGTACAACTCTAATTGTTGCTGCAGCAGTTACACTAATTAATTCAGGATGTAAGAATGAATCAACTAATTTTACGACCGATGTAGCAATGAATGTATCGGTAATGGAGGTGAAAAAGAAGCCGATAGAACAAACTCTGATTACTACAGGTTCGATCAAACCAGAATTGGAAGCAAATCTTAAAACTGAGTTAGCAGCCTATTATCACCTCCAAACCAATCCGCTTACAGGAAAACCATTTAAAATGGGAGATAAAGTAAATGAAGGACAGTTGATTGTACTTCTAAAGGATAAAGAATATTCCAACAATGCAAATATTGAAGGTGCAGAACTAGATATGGAAATATCAGAGATGGAATATGAAAAACAACAGGCTCTGTACGAAATGGGAGGCGTTACCAAACGTGAGTTGGTCAACTCTGAGAAAACCTTGCTTACATCAAAGCAAACATACGAAAATGCCGAAATCAGCATTGAAAAATTGAGTGTTCGTGCACCATTTTCAGGCACTATCACGGATTTGCCTTATTTCTCGCCAGGCATCAGGGTAGAAAATGGAAATGATGTATTAAGTATGATGAACTTCTCAACAATGCTAATGGATTTAAGCATGCCCGAAAATCTCATGGGTCAGGTGCAGATAAATCAAGCGGCAAATATTATGAATTATGCCATTCCTGACGATACCTTAAAAGGTAGGATAACGGAATTATCTCCGGCTATTGATATGGAGGCGCGAACTTTCAAAGGGCGTATCCGCGTTGATAATTCTGATAATTTACTTAAACCGGGTATGTTTGTTAAGGCTGAAATTGTTGTGGATCAACGTGACAGTGCTTTAGTTATCCCAAAAGATGTTGTACTGATTGAGGGTAACCGGAAATTTGTATTCATCGCAATGAATTCAGTTGCAGAGAAAAGGGACATCAGAACCGGAATAGAAACACTTACTGAAGTAGAGGTGACCGATGGACTAAAAGAAAATGAGCGATTGATCATTAAAGGATTTGAAACGCTAAAGCATCGTTCCAAAGTGAAAGTAGTTAAATAATAATCTAATTGGATTTAAGCATGTACGGTTTGAAGGTTAATACTTAGCCTCTCTTACAATGACTTTAATCTAAAATCTAAGAATTTATGAGAGCAATTTCTCGTTTTTCAGTTAACTACCCTGTAACAGTATTGATGATCGTTTTAGGCATCATCTTGCTGGGAGGTATTTCACTCACGCGGTTAGGAACTGATTTATTTCCCGATTTACAAAATCCCAGAATATATGCAGAAGTCGTTTCCGGTGAGCGATCGCCTGAAGAGATTGAGAAGCGGTTTGTCGAACAAGTTGAGGCTTTGGCCGTGCGGCAAAGTGGTGTTTTAAATGTTTCGTCAGTCAGTCGTGTAGGTTCGGCTATTGTAACGGTTGAATATGATTGGGGTAAGGATATTGATGAGGCATTTTTAGATCTTCAGAAAGCATTAACTCCAGTCAGTCAGGATGAAGATGTTGAAGAACTGAATATTACTCGTTTTGACCCTAATGCTTCACCGGTTATCAAAGCTGCGTTTAGTAATGAGACCATTACGGACATGAATAGCCTCAGAAAAGTGGCAGAAAATTACATCCGTAATGAGTTGATACGAGTTGAAGGTATTGCTGATGTTCGGATTTCCGGTGAAGAAGTGGCTGAAGTATCTGTGGTGGTTGATCCTAATTTATTGGATGCAAATGGCTTAACCAACTCTTCCATTCTTAATACTATTAATAGCTTTAATCAGAATGTTTCGGGAGGGTCCATCGAAGAAATGGGGCAACGATACATCATTAAAGGTTTGAGTGCATTAACTGCAATTGATGATGTTGAAAATCTGGTGGTTAAGTTGAATCAAAATTCCAGCTCAGCAAATGCCGAAGCAAATGCAACCACAACTGCGACAGAATCCTCACCTGTTCTTTTAAAGGATGTAGCTAAAGTAAAGTTACAAAACCGAGAGCCTGAAAGTATTGTACGCTTAAACGGAGAACGTTGTCTTGGGATATCAATATACAAAGAAACCCGTTTTAATACAGTTGAAGCGGTTGAAAAGCTTGAGGAAGCATTTACAGGAATCCAACAACGTTTGCCAGGATATCAGTTGCAGGTAATTAATAATCAGGGAACATTTATTCAAAGTGCTATTGGTGAGGTGCAAGAGAGTGCACTTATCGGTATTGTTTTGGCTGTATTTGTTTTGTTTATCTTTTTGAGACGCTTTGGCGTTACATTAATTGTCAGTCTGGCTATTCCGGTTTCAATAATAGCCACCTTTAATTTAATGTATTTTAATGGCTTAACCCTGAATATTATGACACTGGGTGGTTTAGCACTTGGAGCAGGTATGTTGGTTGACAATGCCATTGTTGTGGTCGAAAACATCGTTCGGAAAATAGAAGAAGGTTTTTCAGTAAAACAGGCGGCCATTGAAGGAACATCTGAAGTTGGGGGTGCATTGACTGCATCTACATTGACCACAATTGTCGTTTTTTTACCAATTGTATACTTACATGGTGCGTCAGGAGAACTGTTTAAAGATCAGGCTTGGACAGTTGCTTTTTCCTTGTTGTCTTCGTTGGTAGTTGCATTACTGGTTATACCTGTACTGAGTAAGTATGTCTTTAGGAATACTCCCAAAACAATGACACCTGTTGCCAATAAAGAAACAGGATTTAAAGCATATCATTCGTTTTTAGAAAAGGTCTTGGAACGAAGAGCTATCATTCTCATATCAGCAACAGTGTTAATAGCATTAACTGTTATAATACTACCGTTAGTTGGCAGTGAATTTATGCCTGAGACACAATCAAACGAAGTAACCATTGAAACAGTATTTCCGGCCGGAACTTCATTGGAACGTACCGATGCCACACTTAATCAGATGGAACAGATGGCCATGGATGCCTTCGGTGAGCAATTGGTATGGATTTATTCACATGCTGGCCCTGAAACGGCTACCGAAACATCTTCAACATCGGAACAGGGTGAAAATACTGGTTACCTGAAATTGATTCTTAAGGACGATATTCATACATCATTTGATGATATTGTTACGGTACTAAACGACCTTTATGGAGGAGTAAAGGATTTAGAGATGCGATTTATTCAGGACCAATCAGCCTTACAAACATTATTAGGAACGGATGAAGCGCCTCTTATTATTGAGATTGAGGATAATTATAGAGATAACCTGGAAGAGTCAGCAATTATGGTGGCCGATTTCATTCGTCAGTATTCTGGTATTTATAACACAAAAAGCTCTTTAGAAGATGGTGCTCCGGAAGTGAATGTCATTATTGATCGTGTTCGGGCCGGGATTTTTGATTTGGATGTGTCAAGTATTATGTCAGGACTTTCGGACTATTTATCGAAAAAAGATGGTGGGCGAATGGAGTTGCGTGGTGATTTAACGGACATCACCCTTGAGTCACCGGATGTCAGGCTTGAAGAATTAGCTGATTTAAAAATCTCACAAGGTGATAAGCAAGTACTGCTATCTGAAGTGGCATCTATTAATATTGGAAAGGCTCCCCGCGAAGTATTAAGAAACAACCAGAAAAGAATCATCCGTCTGAGCGCAATGGTAACAGATGATCAACCCTTTGATCATTTTATCGCTGACCTTGAAGCATCAATTCAGGAGCTTGAAATACCTTCAACTTCAAAAGTAAGTATTCTTGGTGCCGAAGAAAAGCGTAAAAATGCTTTTGGAAGCCTCCAGTTTGCCTTG
>NZ_CEXQWX010000282.1:0-4017 GCF_982718395.1 Carboxylicivirga sp. | reverse complement strand
TCTGCACCATCAAAAGTGCGGACAATACTTGAGCGAATACCAATGGACTTCACCCTACCAAGGAGCTGGCCCACTTCAACAATATCGTTAATCTTAATTGGGCGTTCAAAAAGCAGGATCAGTCCCGAAACCAGGTTGTTAAAAATGTTTTGCAAGCCAAAACCAATACCCACACCAAAGGCACCTATCAAAACGGTAAGGCTGGTGGTGGGAATACCGGCCGTAGAGATAGCCAGCGTAATACCAATGGTAATAAGGGCATATTTCGCCAAAAGCGCAATAGTATGCGGAAGGCCTTGTCCCAACTTGGTTTTGTTTAGTATGTCCTCTTCAAGTAGTACCTTAATTATATTCGATAAAAGGATTGACAGATAAAGGATCACCACCAGCATAATCAATCGACCAATGGAAAAGCTAATCGAACCAATATTAAAGTCATAGGTAATAATCCCGGTGATAAATGATGTGACTTGCTCGTCGATATTCAGACTCATTAAGATGATAAACAAAGCCATCAGTTGGGCAATGATGGTAACCAGCAGTATTAACCTTTTTTTGAGGTCAGTGCCATAATGCTTAACAACTTTGAACTGTTTAAAACGATGGTTGTCAAACAGGTGTTCGATACTGCCATTGACAATCAGCATCGATACAAATAGCAATGAAATACTAAAGGTATTGGTGAGAATCACATTGACCATTAACTCGGCCAATACAACATATCCGAAAAGACCCAGCACCAGAATAATTCCTACAGCCACAGTTGCAATCAGCAGAATTCGTTTAGTGATGCTGGCCATTAAATTACTTCTGAACCGGCGCTTAACAGCATAGCGATAAACATAAACCAATACTGCAAACTCAATGATGGAAGCCAGAAGTAAAAAGAGTTTGAATATCATGTGGTTGGGAGGGAAGAGGTTGATGATAACCTGCACAACAACCAAAGTAAACAGCAGAATAATGCTGATAAACAAGCGTCGTTCAACAAGGCGGTAAAGCAAAATGGACAATGGAATGCAGATAATCACCCTGATAATATCTTTAAACAGCAATGGCTGATTAGGGAAAAACCAAACAGTCAGCCAGATAATCAGCACAAAAGCAGTGCTTTTATAGGCCGATAGCAGTTTGTTAAATTGCATCTGGTGGTAAGAGCTTACCGTGCCGGACTCCTTTTGGATCACCGCCCTGTTCATTTGTCTGAAAATAAGCATACCACTGATCAGCACCAGCAGGTGTAAGAACAGGATATCGCGATTGTCATTCATATAATCTGATAATAAATGGCCTTCTATCTGCACATTTTTCTTAAAGACGGCTACTGCCGAAATGTATTGTTGTGCGTTAAGAATTTCTTTGAAATGCAGTTTGTTACGGACAAACAGGTTATCTTCTTCGTCGTTGATGCGCTGATAAATACTCTCTTGTAAAGAGCTGATAGCCGACGATTGAGAAATGGCTTTATCCTGCGCCAGAAGCAGTTCCCTGCTCAATGTCTTTAGCTGATTAAGAATAACACCTGATTTATCGAGTACACGCCGGATACTGCTATCCACAACACTATCGGTCAGGTTGGGATTACGCGATTGAGCAATGAAATGCCATCTGTTTTCGATGGTATTAACCGATGCAATATTGTTTTCTACCTTTCGGAGTTCGGCATTTATATTCTCTTCGATGCTGTTGATCTGCTCCAGACGTTGGTTCCAGTAGGAGCGCTTATTAACAAGATGACGCTTGTTATAGATATTATAATTGATATTTGCCTCAAGATTAAACAGACTGTCGATTAAACCCAGCCTGGAATAGCTTGGCTTCAGCAGTTGAGCTAATTGAGCCTTAGTGAGCATCGACTTCTCTATCTTGTTGAGTTTAACTATCTCATTGGCACTGGCACCTGGTATTTCAATAACATCAAGCTTTTTATGAGTGATGCTGTCGCCACGTTCGGTATTGATAATTTGTGCAAACGCAATATGTATGCCTGTAACAAACAGAAATAATAGACAGAAACGCTGAATAGTCATTCGGATCGGATTTTGTATGAACCTTAAAAATACACAGAAGAATTGTAATTCACACAGATTGCTGTCACCAAACACGGCCAAGCTCACGATTTTAAAAAACCAAATTAAATTGGTATCCGAACCCGGAGCTTCTACCACACATCGTCTGATTAATTGCATTAAACCTGTCTGGATATGTGGTGAGTATTGTAATAAATGATTTGAAAGCCTCAAATTAATCAAACTTCATAAAGATGTTTATCTTTTGTAAGTGTAATTGCGATGTAACTCTTAATAGGTGAGTAATTGTGTTGTTTGCAGTTGAATTAATGTTATTGGGACCAGTATTAAATACCTAATGTCAGGTATTACTTAAGGTTTAAAACCACTCCCAATGTGCTAAACCACCCTCCCAATTGCATCACCGGTTGCCCCAATATACCAGCCACCTCTCCCAATGGTGGTCACCACCCCTCCCAATGCATGAAAAGTATGTCCCAATTCACTGGCCGACTGCCCCAATCGGCATAACAGGTGCCCCAATTGGGATAACTTATCTACAGGAGGTGCAGACAATTGCCCCAATAAGGTGACCTACTGCACAGGAAAGGTCAATAAGATTAGAAAATACCAATTATCTCCATTTTAAGATTGTTTATCAATAGATGGCAAAGGTTAATCAAGCATAGCTTGTGATTTTCAATAAAAATTCTATTTTCGCATGCACTAATCGGAAACAAGCTAAAGAAAAACGAATTAACCACTACTATTTCGAAAGCATTGGTTTTAGCTGCCCTACCAAATGAGGCGAGAATTGCGATAGGGGATGGTACAGCAGTAAATGATTAAGAAAAAAGTTAATTAGTGTTTTAAGATAGATGATTAACTCAATAATTAGAAATGTAATTATTTATACGCTTACACGCCTATATTGGGTAGATAAATATATAAAAACCTATAGATAAAGAAAGAATAAACGTAATAAGATGTACAAACGTTAGCAAGCATTGAAACAAAAATTACTTAATAATGAAACAAATTTATTTTATACTTATAATTACTGCATTTAATCTTATACATATTAATGCTCAAACAAATACTGTAGTTACAGGTGTAAGTTACCCTTATGCACTTGCCCTAAATGGTGATGACCTATATATTGCTGAATCTTCAGAAGGCAAAATTTCAAAAATAAATATTACAGAACCTACTCCCACACCAACCACCGTAGTTTCGGGTTTAAGTTACCCTACTGGGCTTATTGTAAATGGTAATGAGCTATATATTGCTGAATCTTCAGGAGGTAAAATTTCAAAAATAGATATCACAAAATCTACACCCACAGCCATCATTGTAGTTACCGGCTTAAATGGCCCAGAGGGACTTGCCCTAAATGGTGATGACCTGTATATTGCTGAATCTTCAGAAGGCAAAATTTCGAAAATAAATATTACAGAACCTACTCCCACACCAACCACTGTGGTTTCGGATTTAAATAGACCTGAGGGACTTGCCCTAAATGATCACTACCTATATTTTACTGAAAACTCAGAAGGTAAAATTTTAAAAATAAATATTACAGAACTTACTCCCACATTAATCACTTTAGTTTCGGATTTAAATTACCCTACAGGACTTGCCTTAAAAGGTGACGACTTATATTTTGCTGAAGATGGTGGAGTAAATAAAATTTCCAAAATTGATATTACAGATCCTAAACCATCAGCAATTGATGTAGTCACAGGATTGAATGCTCCTCAGGGATTCACTCTAAATGATAAACATTTATATATTGCCGACTTTTTAGGCCATAGAATTTTAAAGTTTAATTTACCTATAGTAGTTTCTGTGAACGGCGTCGTAAGAAACAGTATTCTCAATTTATACCCTAATCCCTCTAATGCCAATATTTCCATTTCTAACTTAAATGAAGAACAAGATTATAATATTATAAATGCTATTGGACAAGAAGTCTCAAAAGGAGTTATATCTAACAATGAAAAAGTTG
>NZ_CEXQWX010000281.1:0-4055 GCF_982718395.1 Carboxylicivirga sp. | reverse complement strand
ATCCTTACGAGATGTTAGGTAATCCTGAGTTATCATCGGAAAAAAACAACCAAATTGACGTCAACCTAAAATATCAAAGTCAATCAACACAAATCCAGCTTACTGGTTTTATGGCCTTAATGAATAATTTCATTTCTTCAGAAATAAGAGATGACATTGCCCCTAAGATGCCGACAAGTCCCGGAGTGCGACAATTCATCAATATCGATAAGGCAAGCTTATCCGGCTTCGAAGCAATATGGTTACAACAGCTTTTTCCGCAACTGCAACATCGTTTAAGTTTGGCTTATACCTATGGAAAAAATAACGAAACAGGTGAAGCTTTGGCAGAAATTCCGCCTTTAGACATTCGCTATTTACTGAGTGGAAATTTCATCAATCATAAATTGAAACCTGAACTGCTTCTTCGCCATGTTTTGAAGCAAAATCGCATTGCCAAGAGCTTTGGGGAGACTGAAACACCTGCCTTTACCCTGGTGGATGTATCGATGAATTATCAACTAAACCAATATCTGGAATTGTATGCTTCTGTTCAAAATTTGTTTGATGAAACCTATTACGAACATCTAACACGATCGGTTAAAGGTAGTGATCAACCTATTTATGCTCCGGGAAGGAGTTTTATATTTACACTCGTTGTAAAACTATAATAATTCCAGGATTACATAGATTAATTAAATCCTGCTGGAATACCTTATTGTAAGCTTTAAACCCTTCAGATTTGGCAAACCTGAAGGGTTTATTAATTTTGATTTTCATGAAACTGGCATTATCTCTAAATAAAAAGAAACTTCTTTGGTCCCTATTGGCCATCCTTATTATTGCCTATTATTTCTGCCTTCCTAATGAACTCTTTACAACGCCCTACTCCACCCGGCTCAATTCAGCTTCAGGAGAATTAATGTCGGCCCATATCGCCAGTGATGGTCAGTGGCGTTTTGAAGCAGGTGATTCGGTACCTGACAAATTCAGGCAATCGATCATTCTTTTTGAAGATGAGTACTTTTATTACCATCCGGGCTTTAATCCTGTTTCAATGGGCAGAGCACTGATACAAAACATCCGTGCCGGTAAGATTAAAAGTGGAGGCAGTACCCTTTCCATGCAAATAATCCGTCTGGCTTATAAGCGACCTCGGACTATTCATAATAAACTCATCGAAACCATACAAGCTACCAGGCTCGAATGGCGTTATAGCAAAGAAGAAATTTTGCAACACTACGCTGCACATGCCCCATTTGGAGGTAATGTGGTTGGTATTGAAGCTGCAGCCTGGCGTTACTTTGGTCGTTCACCTTACGATTTATCATGGAGTGAATCGGCTTTGTTGGCAGTGCTTCCCAATGCACCGGCATTGATTCATCCGGGAAGAAACCGGGATGTATTGATTCAGAAACGTAATTTTCTTCTTAGCAAACTATTGGATAAAGGAAAAATTGATTCAACAGAACATTACCTGGCCTGTGCCGAACCTTTGCCTGACAAACCTTTACCGCTACCTCAACTGGCACCTCATTTACTCAATACACTCAATAAGAAACAAGAGCTTTCCACTTTTCACACAACATTAAACACTGTTTATCAGAGCCGGGCCAACCAAATTGTAGAGAACTATTACAGTGTGTATCGCCACAACGAAATTCATAATATAGCTGCTATTATTATTGACAATAAGAGCGGTAAAACATTGGCTTATGTGGGTAACTCACGATCTAAATCTTTGGATAATGGACAAAGCGTTGATGTGATACCAGCCAAGCGAAGCAGTGGCAGCACCCTTAAACCATTTTTATATACTGCAGCTCTGGATGATGGTTTGTTGTTACCCGAAATGCTAATGTTAGACATCCCTACCTATTATAGCGATTTCTCTCCAAAGAATTACACCAAGCAATTCGATGGTGCAGTGGCAGCACATACCGCTCTTTCACGCTCCTTAAACGTACCTTTTGTTCGTTTGCTCCATGAATATGGAACAGGCAAGTTTATGGCTCAGCTGCAAAAAGCCGGACTAACAAGCATTAATAAATCATCATCGCACTATGGCTTGTCACTTATTTTAGGCGGTGCAGAGGTATCACTATTGGAATTGGCCTCAACTTATTCATCTATGGCACGAAGCTTAACAACATTTACCGAGCAATCGAGTCAATATAACCACAACGATTACCGCCTAGCATCAATTCTGGAAGATAAAGAAGAACCGGCACCTCGCTATTCTTTCAGACCAGATGTTTTTTCAGCAGCATCGGTGTACCACACATTTGAAGCACTCACCAATGTGCAACGGCCAGAAGAAGAAACCGGTTGGGAGAATTTTTCATCAGGGCGCAAGATAGCCTGGAAGACGGGCACCAGCTTTGGCTTCAGGGATGCCTGGGCCATCGGGGTTACACCCGAGTACACAGTTGGTGTATGGGTTGGTAATGCCAGCGGTGAAGGACGACCGGGCATTATTGGAGGAAGTGCGGCAGCTCCAGTTATGTTTGATCTTTATCGTTATTTACCTTCAACCTCTTGGTTTAATACTCCTTACGACGATATGCAGGCGGCTGCCATCTGTCGCTCAAGCGGCTATAAAGCTTCACAACATTGTCAACAGGTTGATACCATGTACATCCCAGCCGGACAGAAAGATCTGCCGGTCTGCGCCTATCACCAACTGGTACATTTATCAGCCGATCAAAAATACCGGGTGAATGCAGATTGTTATCCGCCTCATCAAATGGTTCATCAAAGCTGGTTTGTTTTACCTCCTGTTATGGCGTGGTATTATCAATCGCGCCACCCGTTGTACAAGCCATTACCACCTTTTAAGAATAGCTGCTTAGAGCAACAACGAGTTATCGACATCATCTATCCGCAGGCAAATGCACAACTTTTTGTACCAAGGGAAATAGATGGCCAGTTAGGCCGAATAATCTGTAAAGCAACACATCAAAAAAGATCAGCACGCTTATTCTGGCATTTGGATAATGAATACCTTGGCGAAACCATTCATCATCACCAAATGGAAATAGCGCCGGAAAAAGGTAAACACCAGCTGACTATCACCGATGAAGAGGGGAATTCCAGCCAACTTTGGTTTACGTCATTAGGCATGAGCAAAAAAGAATAAATGAATGAAGCTGTTCAACTTTGAACTTTCAGGCACAGAATTTGTCTAATCTTTATGGTTTCAATTAGTTAAAGAAATGTTAAGGTTGAAAGGCATATATTCTTTCTACTTGATACTATAACATGAAATATTAACTTTGTGAACCGCGCTATAAAAAGGCCTGTTGTTTTTGAAGCATTTGAAATGCTACAGGCCACGCACTCAGGTAAAAAATAACTATAGCAAATATGAACAACTTTTTAAGAACACGTAAAGTAAGATGGATTGCAGGCGTTTCGCTTGTAATGGTGATGTTGTTAGGGCTTTATAGTTTTAACGATGACAAACGTAATTTCGAAGTCATTAAAAACCTCGATATTTTCTACACATTGTTTCGTGAGGTAAACAGCTATTATGTAGATGAAACAGATCCGGAGAAGTTGATTACAGAAGGTATCAATAACATGCTGGAGTCTTTAGACCCTTATACGACTTATATTCCTGAGTCGGATATGGAAGATTTCCGTTTTATGACCACCGGTGAATACGCAGGTATAGGATCATTGATTTCTAAACGAGGAGAATATGTTGTGATTGCTGAACCTTATGAAGGATTTCCGGCTGCTGTGGCTGGACTCAAAGCGGGTGATAAAATCCTTGAGATTGATGGCAAAGACATGGTGGGTAAAAGCACACCTGACGTAAGTGATCATCTGAAAGGCCCGGCTAATACAATACTAAAAATTAAAGTGGAACGCCCGGGTGAAAAGAAGCCAATTAACATTGAGCTGGAACGCCAGAAGATTTCAATCAATCCGGTTCCTTACTATGGCATGGTGAACGATCAGATAGGTATTATCCAGCTGAATAACTTCACACAAGACTGTAGTCGTGAAATCGAGAAAGCTTTTCTTGATCTGCGCGATAAGCAGGGTGCTAAAAGCATTGTATTGGATTT
>NZ_CEXQWX010000280.1:0-4075 GCF_982718395.1 Carboxylicivirga sp. | reverse complement strand
ATAGCATAACTAACTGTCAGTGGCTTGCTGATAATAGCTAATTAACCTTAATTAACGTTGATTGTTCGACAATTAACCCGAATTAATGAAAGCTTTCTTTTATTTTGACATCGAACAAACATTTATTACACATGACTAACTAATTTAAATTCAAGACAAAATGAGACTAACACTAAAATTAACTGTATGCTTACTAATGACTATCGGGTTGTTTTCTTGCCTGACAGTAACCGATCATAAGCATAAAGTAAAGGAAGACAAAGGATTTGAAGAGACCGCATTTATACCTTGCTGTGGTGAACCAGCTCCTGACACCGAGCCATTAACCTTGAAAATTGCTGTTAACGATACCTACTGTAAGGCAACAGCTTGCGTTTGTATTCATAATGTAGCAGCTCGTGAATATGAAGATCTTCAGCGTCTTTTAAAAGAAAAACACAACATCAACTTGGAGATTAGTTATTTTGAAGAAATCTATCACCTGGAAGAAAAGATTAAAACCAAGGAGTTTGATGGAGTTATCTGTAAGCCTTGGAATGTCTATATGCTAAGCAAAGCAAATGACTTGAATTATGAGCGTGTAGCCGATATTAAAGATGCCTTTAACAACCAGTGGTTAAAAGGTGTGTTTTTAGTACCGAAAGATTCACCAATCCAGACATTGGAAGACATTAACGGTAAGATATTGGTAGCTGGTGAAAAAGACGCTTACGAGAAATATCACCAACCAATGGCATTGATGAACGAAAAGGGTATTAAGCCCGGTAAAATATATCACAAGTCAAGCTGTCTGGAATGCATCAATGAATTAATGGACAAGAATGCAGAAGTAGCTATTGTTTCTGATTACGTAATGTTTGCATCGTGTGCAGTTGATGTGGCTAATCCTGATGATTACCGTATTATCTACGAAACAGAGGCAACACCTCTGACTTCATTAATTATCGATCGTGATAAGGTGAGCAAAGAAAATGCTATGCGCATACAAAAAGCTTTATTAAGCCTTTCCAACGAAAATTCTCCTGAGACCATGTTAAGCGATGGCTTTGTTAAACCTGCAACCTGGACACCGGTTCCTTTTGAAAAAGCACTATAGTCATGGCGGAACAAAAGAAAAAATCAATCGACCGTCGCAGCTTTTTGCGTAATGCCGGTCGTGCTGCTTGTGGATTGGCGTTAGGAGGTCTGGCTTACCGTGTGGTAAGTGCGCACATGAACGAAGAAACAGCAGGACCAGGTTCCCGATATGTATGGGCTATCAATCCTGATAAATGTACTTTCTGTGGAAAATGTGAAACTGCCTGCAACCGAACACCTTCAGCTGTAAAAGCCGTTAACGATCAGAAAAAATGTTCGTGCTGTGTGGTTTGTTATGGGCATATCACCAACAAACAAATCCCATCGGATAAGATCATGAGCGATGGTGAGCGTATTTGTCCGCACGATGCAGTTACTCGTGTTAACTATTCAGGAGGTAAGGATGGTTATTTTATTTACGATATCGACGATGACAAATGCACCGGATGTGGTAAGTGTGCTAAAGCCT
The DNA here is from genome assembly GCF_982718395.1 of Carboxylicivirga sp. Lineage (NCBI taxonomy): Bacteria > Pseudomonadati > Bacteroidota > Bacteroidia > Marinilabiliales > Marinilabiliaceae > Carboxylicivirga > Carboxylicivirga sp. Next base: position 2,529 of record NZ_CEXQWX010000280.1, on the reverse strand, counting down.
GCAATGATAAAGGCACCAAGTCGATGTTCCTGATTATTCGTCCCGACCTGTGTTTGAACTGTAATGGTTGTAACATCGCATCGGTTTGTCCTGATGGAGCCATTGAACGTCTCTATTATGGACCGGAAGATAATTTCCGCGGTATTTACGAATTAGAAGGGATGAATATGTAGATGATTGGTATCACAAGATGAAAAGCTTTTATTCGTCTTATATCCTGATACCTACATCGCTGTTTACAGATAACCAATAGATATGGATCACACTATCAATTAATAGTGTATTAAAGATCATGTAAATCGTCTTACGTCTTGATATTCATATCTTACTACATAATATAAAATGAAAAAGATTAGACTAATAACTATAGTCCTCTGTTTCATCGCATCATTAATGACTGGTCATGTATACGCTCAGGATAGCGCTAATGCACCCGATTGTCATTCCATTGATGATTTGTCACGAGGCAATATTCGCGAATTTAAAGACGCCTACATACCGGTAGAATATCATGCTTTACCGGAATACATGTCCTTTGTTGATTTGGGCATTCTGTTGTTACTGCTAGGATTGGGATTATTTTTTGTGTTAAAGCGCAAAACAGGCCGTCCGATGCATATTTTAATGATATTTACCTTTGTGTACCTCGCATTAATCCGTGGTGGCTGTATATGTCCGGTAGGCGCCATTACAAATGCAACGATGGGTATTGTTGAGCCTGCACTTGTCAGTATGACTGCTTTTGTGGTTTTTATCGGCCCTATGTTGATAGCACTGGTTGGGGGGCGAGTGTTTTGTTCATCAGGATGTCCGATGGGTTCTTTGCAACATCTGGGCAAAGCAAAAAAGCACAAGAAATGGATACGCATACCTAAAACGATTAATAATATATTAAAGGCAGCACCCGTCATTATTTTACTGCTGACCATTTATTTTGCTGCCAATGGATCGGCCTGTTTCTTTGCATGCGAGCTGGACCCTTATAAGGCCATTTTCTTTACGGGACAATCCTGGTTTGAGCAAGCATTGGCCTATATCATGGGACAACCCATGGAGTCTAAAATACTGTTGGGCGGATTAATGGGAACCTGGATATATATGAGTATCATGCTAGTAGTCGGCTATTTTATCCCACGACCTTTTTGTCGATTCATATGTCCTTATAGTGTGTTGCTGGGACTTGTATCTATGTTTGCCATCAAGCGGCGGACAATAAAAGAGAATAATTGTGTATATTGTGGTCTGTGCCAGAAAGTTTGTCCCGTTCAGGCCATTACAATAGATCGTACCTCTAAACTTGCAGTAGTGTCGAACTATGATTGTATCCAGTGTAATAAGTGTAATGAAAGCTGCAAGAAAGATGCGATTAGTTAGAGTGCTAAACTGTTGATTTGTTAAGTCGTCGAATTGATGATTTGACAAAATCAAATGAGCAACTTAACAAATAGTCAAGCAAACAATTTATTACTTTCCCAATACAAACTGATATGAACAAAATTAAACAAATTACAATGGCTGTTATGATGCTTACACTCATCGTAGCATGTAATCAGCAAAAGAAGCAAGACGGTTGGACAGTTAACGGTACTATCGAAGGACTGGGTGATGGTGTTGTCTTGTTAAAAAAGGATTTCAACGACCCGAATCCAAAAGAATTTCCGGTAACAGCAGGTGTTTTTACCATCACCGGAGCAAGTGTAGCTGAACCAACTAATATTTTACTTGAAGTAAAGGATAAAGACGTTCGTTTTGGACTATATGTTGAAAACGGCGAGTCTACCTATACGGGTAAATTAATAGAAAAGGAGATGCCTGCATATGGTGATATGGCACCACAAAAGTACTTTGCTATAGAAGATGAAGTCATTACAGGTTCCATTGTTAACACGCACGAAAAAGAGTTTAATGTAGCTATGCAGGCGTGTTATGGCGATATGTCAAAAATGCAACAAATGTCTCGGGAGGAGATGGAGAAGTTTGCAGAAGAGCGCGAGCAAAAAATGAAGAAGGTACAGATTGATTTTATAAAGAATCATCCGGATGCTTTTTATTCAGGTATTGTTGCAATGCGTTTAACACATGGTATGGATAATGAGGGTATGCAGGAAGTATTAGGTATGCTGGATCCGGCATTAAACTCTTCTCAAGTCAGAGCATTGAAAGATAAAATAGCCAATTCAAAAGACGTTGATATTGCTGAAGCTATTACGGCAAGCAATGTGTCATACAAAGTTGAAAAAGCTTATAGTGGTGATTCATATTTAGACGTGATTTATTTGGGTATGCTCAGTGATGATAATGTTTGCGCCTTATGTAAAGATGGAACAGTCAAAACCATTGATGCCAACGGAAAAGCTATAAACAAGTTTAAGCCTGAATTTGAATTCGCCCCAACAACTATGGCTGTAGATAAAGCAGATAATATTTACGTACTGATGCCATTACAAAAAGAGGTAACCCGCAAGTTCAGGGGTAAAACCATGAAAGTAATGGAAACGATTGGCTACAAATGTGAAGTGTTTAATAGCA
>NZ_CEXQWX010000279.1:0-4183 GCF_982718395.1 Carboxylicivirga sp. | reverse complement strand
TTTCCATTGAGCGTGCCTGCCGGAATTTTCCAAACCTTTTCGGACATAGCCCTGTGCTTTGGATTGGCAACCACCATATCTGCAGGCAGGCGATGTGCAAAAGTACCGACTTCTCGAGCGGTACCACAAGCAGAAGGCTGACCTGTCAGACTAAATGCTCCATTACCCGGTTTAGCTTGCTTACCAAGAAGCAAGTGAACCATATAAGCTTGTTCGTTCACCCATGAACCACGCGTATGCTGGTTGAAACCCATGGTCCAGAAAGAAGAAACAGTTCTGTTCTTCTCAATATAATAACCGGCCAGTTCCTTCAGTTTTTTCTTGAATACTTCCATATCCTCCTCAGGATCACCTTTTGATATATTGGCTGTGTAATCAAGCGTATAAGGAGCTAAAGCTTTTTTAAATTCATTGTAGGTGATGGACCAATGCTTTACTGCTGTAGCGCGGTTTTTCATTTCCATTACATCACCTTCTTTATACCCAAGGTAGGATAGGGAAACAGCTTCGTCTTTGGTTATTTTCTTCGATGTTTCAAATTGAACCGTTTCTTTTTCTTTATCGGTAAATTTGGCGTGGTCGGCTGTTCGCATACCAAAACCTATGTCAACGACTCCTGTTGCAAACTCAGTATACTTATTCACAAACTCCCAATCTATTGCTTCGGGATGATTGTACACAATTTCGTGCGCAATATAATTCCAAAGTGCTAGATCGGTATTTGGCTTAAAGATGATTTCCAAATCAGCCAAATCGGATGTACGGTTTGTATAAGTAGAAAGATTGACCACTTTTACTTTATCAGGAGAAGATAGTTTTCTATCTGTAGCTCTTGACCAAAGTATCGGGTGCATTTCGGCCATATTGGCTCCCCAGGTTACAATGGTATCCGTTAATTCAATATCATCGTAGTTTCCGGACGGCTCATCAATACCAAAGGTTTGTATAAATGCTACAACAGCCGATGCCATACAATGGCGGGCATTGGGATCTATGTTATTGGAACGCAATCCGGCTTTCATAAATTTAGCAGCCGTATAACCCTCCATAATGGTATGCTGTCCGGAACTGAAAACACCAACTCCCGTTGGCCCCAACTCCTTAAGAGCTTTTTTCATGTGCTTCTCCATTTCATCAAAAGCACGTTTCCAGCTTACAGGTTTAAACTGGCCATTTTTATCGAAATTACCGTTTGCATCCACCCTTAATAATGGCTTTTTCAAACGGTCGGCACCATACATTATTTTAGCATTAAAGTAGCCTTTAATACAGTTCAACCCACGGTTAACCGGTGCTAAAGGATCACCTTTAACAGCCACAATACGGTCGTTTTTGGTAGCAACCATTAAACCACAACCTGTTCCACAGAATCGACATACGGCCTTATCCCATTTCCATTTATTCTCACCTTCAGAAGCGGCTGCCTTTAAGGACTGAGGAATGGTTAAACCTGCAGCAGTAGCAGCAGCCACGGCTGCCGAACTTTTTATGAAATTTCGTCTGTTCAGTTCCATATTAATTCGTTTTCTTAATTTTCCTGAGTCCTATTAAAATAAAAAAGATAGCACCCCAAATACTAACCAGCGTCATGATGAATATCGACATTAACCAGATCGGTGCTTTTTTAGAAACGCTCCACAAATGGCGACCTTCAATGATATTTGCATGTAGTGTTGGCTCAACCATTTCAAGTTCTTGCACTTCTTTTACAGAACCATAGCCTTTTGATGCTTTTACAAGTACTTCTATTTTACCATCAATATCGCCCGGTAGTTTTGAATCTACATCAAAGTAGGCTATTCCGTTATCAATAGTTTGCGATTTGCCTAAAAGTAGGTTTCCAAAGAATCCTTTTACAAAAGCTGAAACCGAAGCATCTGCAAACGGCTTTTCTGCTTCATCAAACACTTTAACCACAAGTTTATCAACGTTATCGTCGTAACCAAGTTGAAGAGTCAGAACAGGTATCTCAATGCCTTCTAGATTGGGTATCGGCTGTTCATATGTTTCGTTGAAACTTCTGAAATAGGCAACCAAACTCCATACTTCTTCTGCAGAAAGTGCATCTTCAAAGCCTGGCATGGCTCCGCGCCCTTTAATGATTTTATGGTATAACTCACCATCTGTTTGAGATTGAATTTTTTCGCCGGCTACATCGCCCGGAGGAGGAACCATCGGTGTGTAATTGCTCTGAGTTGGATCGCCATGACACGATAAACAGGAGTTGTTATAAATAACTTCACCACTACGCGAAAATTCTTCATCGAAAGTGAATATGCTTACGTTTTCTTTTTCCGATTCGGGAGCTATCCATTCATCCTGCCCAAAACAAACAGGTGAAAGCATAAAGCCGAATAAGCAAAGTATCAGTATGTTTTTAGTTGTTCTCATCTTCCAGTTCTTCTTTAATTTCCCAAATTGGAATAACCGGGAATAGTTTAGATAAAAGAGTCATAATAATTAAAACCAATACAAATGAACCAACAGTAATAGCTACCTCAGCAGTGGTTGGTGAATACTGCATAAACTTTTCGGGAACATTTTGTATTGGAAAGTATGGATGTTGCTGAATTGGAACAACAATCAGGTATCTTTTAAACCAGGCACCAACCAAAATAATTACAGAAATAAGCATGGCTGGAAGAGGTTTACGCATCGCGGGAATAAGCAATAGAATAAATGGAATAATTAATCCGCCAATTTGCACAAACCAGAACATCACTGAATCGTGTCCAATCAACATACTTTTCAGATGTTCTGCTTCACCACCTTTGAATTTATAGGCTGGTACAATTATTTCATTGATGTTGAAATACACATAAACTAGCGAAACCAATACCAGTAGTTTGCCCATATTATCGAAATGCAAATCTGTAATGTAATCTTGCAGTTTAAAGCTTTTTTGATAGACAAACATGGCAATAATTACTGCAGCACAACCGGCCACAAAGGCACCGGAAACAAAGTAAGGACCAAAAATAGGGGAGTCCCAGCCTGCCCTTAGAGTCATGGCAAATAACCATGAAGTTACGGTGTGAATAGCCAATGCTACCGGAATGATCAACACCATTAATAGTCGCATGTATTTCTTGATCAGTTTAAACTGATCAGGTGTATTGGCCCAACCCAATGATAAAATTTGGTAAAGTTTGCGCTGAAACTTTGGTAAGCCTTTACAGTTTTCTTTACACAGGTTTAAATCGGGGATTAATGGAAGGTAAAGTAATAAAAGACTTAACATTACATATGTAATAACTACTGCAATATCCCAAACTATTGGGGACTGAACTCGACCATACATAAATATATGGTGTAAACGATCAGGGCGACCCATGTCAGTAATAATTACCAAACCGGCCACCAATGCGAAGGCTACCGCAATAATTTCGGCAATACGGGCAATAGGTTTGATCCATTTTATACCCATAAGTCCCATTACTGAGCTTATAAGCATACCTATTAAACTGGCTGCCACAAAAAATACAAAGTTGGCAATGTATATTCCCCACGAAACAAAATCTGTTAAACCGGTTACTCCTAAACCATCTCTTAGTTGCAGGTAGTAGAAGAATACACACGTTATAAGAATGGCAAACAATGAACTCAGCCATATTTTCGAACCCGTACTCCAATTAACATTGGAAAGGAGTTCACCATCAATAACTGATGACGTTTTCTTTCTTAAAAGATCCATAATAATATTGTCTTGATTTCTTAGGATTTGTTATCTGTAGGTGGCAGGTAATATACGCTTGGCAATGTACCCAACTCCGGCATTAACGTATAGGCCGAATTATCTTTCAAAAGAGTACTAAGTCGTACCGTTTCTTTTGTGGTACCATTGGTTACCAAATCTTCATTGGAGTCGCCAAAGTAATACACACCATTAGGACAAGCGGATACACAAGTTGGTAATTTTCCGACACGCAATCTGTCGGCACTAAATACACATTTAGTTACGGTACCCTTTTTTTGTGGTACATTTTTCTCCATATCGTATGGAGTATCCTTGTATTCATCAGCATCCTTGGGTTCTGTCCAGTTAAACGTTCTTGCTGAATAAGGACAGGCAGCAATACAGAATCGACAGCCGATACACCTTTCATTGTCCACAAGAACAATTCCGTCAGAACGCTTAAAGGTGGCATCAACCGGGCACACTGTCACACACGAAGGATTATCG
>NZ_CEXQWX010000278.1:0-4258 GCF_982718395.1 Carboxylicivirga sp. | reverse complement strand
TGGTGGAATTCGCGCCATGCTAACCCTTCCGCTATCCAAGTATAAAAAAACAAAAACTATATCTCTTATTTCGATTTGTAGCGGACTCATTAATGTTGGACTTAACATACTGATGGTACCAGCATGGGGAAGTTTAGGTGCAGCCTTCAGTACCTTAATTGTTCAAATTATTGCAGTGATCATGATTTGGAGAGCCGTATTGCTTATAGAGAAGGAAGTGTTAAACATGGTTGCTTACCTGAAGATCATTCTGATAACAGTAATTCTTGGCAGTTTTATTTATGTGAATGTGGAATTAACATGGATACTAGAAGCTGTTATTAAGCTGGGAATTATTGGTATATGGTTAATGTTTATTTGGCATTTCAGAATTCTGGAACCAATTGAAAAAACAAGAATAAAACAAGCTGTAAATAAATGGAAAAAAATTAATCAGCTTAAGGAGAACTTTAATAGTTTAAAGAAATAGGTGTTTATAACTCATGAAGGATCGTTTAAATAATTCTCAACTTCAGTATGTTTTGTTTCATATTGAACAACACATTGACTTGAGTCCAATCAAATCATTAATAGCATACTCTGATAAGGACGACACTAATAAAATAATTTTCAGAACTTCTGATAAAGAAATCGATAAAACGTTCTTCATCATACATGACAGCAAGAACCTTCCCGTATTGTTTCCCTTGTCGGAAGAAACCAGTTTTTATTGCATTGAAAATAACAGACTTGTATTCAACCATGACATTTTAAAAGCAATCTTTTATCTCCTAAGTGGTTATCAGGAACATAATTCTCCAAATAAGGATTTTATGGAACGCTTTCCTTATGAGCACTCAATTCAAAAAGAACTGAATATTACTTCCGAACCAGTGGTCAACTACTATATCGCTATTATTTCTGAAGCATTGATAAAGTTTGCTGCTCAACAAAATATTCAACTGAAAACCAAACGATTATTTGAAACTGCAGGATTTTTACTTTCTCACGACATTGACAGAGTTAATTATTACCATTGGCGAGAAACGGTATACCGTTGGATGCAGATATTAGGCTTGCGCAAGGCTAACTATAATAAGAAAAGGCTATTCAATGCAGCAATAGATTCTATTCTCCCTACAATCTTCCCCGGTTATAAGCCCGATCCTTTTCGTAATTTTAAAACAATGCGGAAAATGGAGAAGAAATACGGCATGGTATCCTCCTGGTATTTTCTTAATCGTGATGGTTCAGATCATGATGCACGATATTATTTTAAGGAAAAAAGTATTCGTGATATAATGAATTTCCTCTATCATGAGAACTGCGAAATTGGCCTTCATGGATCACTAAAAACATCCTCTAGCAAAGAGGCAATGATTAAGGCACTGAACAAACTTAAAGCAAGTTTCAATTACGAAGTACCCGGAACTCGTCAACATTACCTGAAGTTTTCTAACCCTGACACCTATCGTATTCAACAACAGTGCGGCATTAAATATGATACAACGGTTGGCTTCGCTGAACATGAAGGATATAGGAACAGTTACTGTTATCCTTTTCACCCTTATAATTTTGATAATGATACAATGATGGACATCTGGGAATTCCCTTTAATAGTAATGGATGGTACTTTGTTTTATTACAGGGAACACAACTATGAATCGGCCATGAAAAGCATTGAAAACCTGTTGATTGAAACCCTTAAATTTGGAGGAATATTTACGCTTCTTTGGCACAATTCATTCTTTGATGAATATGAATTCCCTGGCATAACCAACTTTTATAACAATTTGCTGAAATCAATCCATAACAATGGCTGCGAATCATTGACCGGAGCTGACTTATTGAATCGAATTTATTGAAGATAAACGATTTATAATGATATCTTCCATATGCTCAATAATAGCAGAATAAGTATAATTTTCAAGAATAAACTGTCCCCCTTCCTTACCTAATCTTAGCCGTAACTCGTTATCATTAAGTAATTTTACAATTTGTTTTCCCAGTTCGTTATAATTCCCTTTCGAGTAAGTTAAACCTCCCTTTTGCAAACGCTCCTCATTAGTTAAGTCTGACTCCATCACTACGGGCAACTCACATAACTGTGCATCCAATGCACTTAACGTATTTTCTTTAGGAAAAACAGCTACATCCGCCATGTTATAATATGCATTCAGCTCATTAACTTTAACAGCATCTTTTACAATTAAATCAATCGCAGAATCAATCTTCGTTGCCTTAAAAACTGAAGTATAATATGGTTCTGATTTACCACCAATCATTAATAGACAGACATCTGATAAACCATCTTTTACATGATTCAAAGCTTCAATAATTAAATGAGGAGATTTGGGCTGATTAAACTTTCCTGCATACAATACAATCTTTTTATTATCTGAAATTTGCAACTTTTCTCTTAAAATTTTACTTGAATATAAATCTGAATAAAAAACATTCTCATCTGTTCCGATTAAATAAGGATAAATCTGTTCTTTTTTCAGCCCATATTTTTTCAGTAAGATATTTTTATTTTCTGTAGCTGTATAAAAAACCGGAGCGTTAAAGTAGTTAAGATTTTTAATAACCCGTTGCTTAAACAACCTGAAGTATAACTTCTCAGCACTACCACCTTTAAACTGATTATCAAGCGTATGAGTATCTGTACAAATCAAATACCTTCGATATAAATGTTTTTTACTCAACAGTTGAAAGGCCGTGTACGATTCCATAGCATGCACAAATAAAACATCCGGTTTAAGCGAATGTATCTTGCGTAATAAACCTTTCATTAATAAATTGTACCCTTGCTGTTTCTCGTACTTAATTGGTAGTCGATGAATTTTGATATTATGCCTTTTTTCAAAATCATCATCCATCTGTTTTATTTGGCTTTCGTTAAGTCCTTCGCTTGAAAACAAGCGGAGTGAATTGGAACAAACAATGTGCATGTCCACATCCTTTCGATGGAATTTAGCCGTGAAATTAAGTTGGTAACCCATTTCTGGATGAAAGCGATCTTCAACATGTACTATTTTTACCTTTTTCATTTCTCTATCTACTTGTTTCAACCCACTTCAACGTGTAATACCTCAATTCCCATTTTGACTGTGGCTAATGGGGCTGCCAATGTTGAGTTTATATCGCCAAAAACAAAATCAGGATGCTCATCTATCAGAACTTCTTCGAATCGCTCCATAATTAATGCAGTTTGTTTGGCGTGATTTAAAGATCCACACTATAAATTGTGCTTGGGTAAAGGAATTTCAAGTTGTTCAAATAATACTGCCCAGCATACACCACAATATCATCAATTAGCATACCATATTTGTTTTTGATTGCACGACTAATGGCAGCAGCTTTAATGATCTGTGGTCTTGCTCCTACAATGTTAACGAGTTTTATCATTCCGTTTACTATTAAATCAATAAATACGAAGCCAAAACTAGATAAAATACAACGCATTTAAAATTCACACCACCATATATAACTTGATATGTCGCTGGTTAATTTTTGTTAATTCAAAGATTAATTGCCATCTTTTCCCGCTCATCCAAAGGCATTTTATATTTTTGCACTAATTCGAAAAAATGGCAAATAAAAATCAAATATCAAGCGGACGAAAACTCAGAAGTTCATATATCACCACAACGATTAGTATTTCGTTGGTTTTGTTTCTCTTAGGTATCATCGGTCTATTATTTTTAAATGCTCAACGATTATCAACTTATGTGAAAGAAAACATCGGCTTCACGGTATTGATTAAGGATAATGCCCGGGAAGCGGAAGTCAAGCGATTGGAAAAACTGTTAAGCACCTCTCCTTTTATAAAACAAACAGAATATGTAGATAAAGATCGGGCGGCTGATGAGTTGAAAGAAGAGCTGGGTGAAGATTTTGTCGACTTTTTAGGCTACAATCCTTTGTTATCATCCATTGATGTTAAGTTGTTTGCCCAATACGCCAACCCTGATAGTCTGGTAAAAGTTGAAAAAGTAATAATGGATTTTCCTCAAGTGAAGGAGATCATCTACCAAAAAAATCTTATTCATTTGGTTCATCAAAATGTGCAACGGATCGCTTTTGTATTAGCTGCCTTTGCACTGATGTTACTTTTAATTGCCATTGCACTCATAAACAACACCATTCGATTATCGGTTTATTCGAAACGCTTTATAATCCGGACAATGCAATTGGTAGGTGCCACCAAAGGGTTCATCAGGCGACCTATACTTTGGGGAAGTATTCTGCATGGCTTTGTTGGAGCTGTAATTGCAAT
>NZ_CEXQWX010000277.1:0-4263 GCF_982718395.1 Carboxylicivirga sp. | reverse complement strand
AAGTTCAGATTAACATCTTTGAGGTAAAGAGACCAGAGTTGGACGCTATTATTGTAGCGAAAAACATCGCTCGTCAGGTGGAAGGACGTATCGCATATCGTCGTGCCATTAAAATGGCTATCGCTTCTACCATGAGAATGGGTGCTGAAGGTATCAAAATTCAGATTTCAGGACGTTTGAACGGCGCCGAAATGGCCCGTAGCGAAATGTACAAAGAAGGCCGTACGCCTCTTCATACATTACGTGCCAATATAGACTATGCTCAGGAAGAAGCCTTGACTAAAATGGGTCTGATTGGTATCAAAGTTTGGATCTGTAAAGGTGAAATTTATGGTAAGCCAGATTTATCACCTGCTTTCAACACCAAAGAAAAAGGTGGTGGAAACCGTGGAGGCGGTAGAGGTCCGAGAAGAAGAAGAGATAATAAGAAGTAATTCTCCTTTCACATTAATTGATTAGGAACGATGTTACAACCAAAGAAAGTAAAATTTAGAAGAAGGCAGAAAGGCCGGATGAAAGGTGATGCTCAACGTGGGCAGGAGCTTGCTTTCGGATCTTTCGGTATCAAAGCCTTACAAAGTAAATGGATTACAGGTCGTCAGATTGAGGCTGCTCGTGTTGCTGTAACACGCTACATGCAGCGTCAGGGACAGATCTGGATTAGAATATTTCCTGACAAACCAATTACTAAGAAGCCAGCCGAAGTACGTATGGGTAAAGGTAAAGGTAGTCCGGAAGGATTTGTGGCCCCTGTTACTCCAGGTCGCATCATTTTAGAATGTGAAGGAGTACCTTACGAAGTAGCTAAAGAAGCATTGCGCTTAGCCGCTCAAAAGCTTCCGGTAACTACTAAATTCGTTGTGAGAAGAGACTATGTTGAATCAACAAATGCTTAATGACATGAAAGTAGAAGAAATCAAAGAATTAAGTGTTAGCGAAATTGCTGAGCGTATCGAAACTGAAACTGCAGCATTGCAGCAGTTGGAATTGAACCACACAACTTCGCCATTGGAAAACCCAATGCAGATTAGACATACTCGTAGAAACATTGCGCGCTTGAAGACTATTTTAGGTCAAAAGCAACAAACTGAAAAATAATTTAGGAGATGGATAGAAATCTTAGAAAAGAGCGTATTGGTGTTGTGGCAAGCAACAAGATGGAGAAGTCTATCGTTGTTTCTGTAGAGATCCGCGAAAAGCACCCCATCTACGGTAAGTTCGTGAAAAAGACCAAGAAGTTTCACGCGCACGATGAAGACAACACATGCAATATCGGGGATACTGTGAAAATCATGGAAACACGTCCCTTGAGCAAGACTAAACGTTGGAGATTAGTTGAAATTCTAGAAAGAGCTAAGTAATCATGATACAACAAGAATCTAGACTTGCAGTTGCTGATAACAGTGGAGCCAAAGAAGTATTATGTATCCGTGTTCTTGGTGGAACAAGGAAACGTTATGCCGGAGTAGGCGATCGTATCGTGGTAACTGTGAAAAGCGCCACGCCAGGCGGTGAATTGAAAAAAGGAACCGTAACAAAGGCTGTAGTAGTGCGCACTAAAAAAGAAGTTAGACGTCAAGATGGTTCCTACATCCGCTTTGATGAAAATGCTTGTGTTCTTTTGAACCAGGCCGGAGAAATGAGAGGAACACGTATTTTCGGTCCTGTTGCCCGTGAGGTAAGGGAAGGATATATGAAGATCGTATCATTGGCGCCTGAAGTACTTTAATCATCAAAGAGATTAGAACAATGGGTAAATTGCATATTAAAAAAGGCGACATCGTTATTGTTAACGCCGGAGTCAACAAAGGCCAGGAAGGGAAAGTTCTTGAGGTATTCCCTGCTAAACAACGTGCCATTGTTGAAGGTGTTAACATGGTGAGCAAGCATACAAAGCCTAATGCTGAGAGTCCGCAAGGAGGTATAGTTAAGAAAGAGGCTCCTATTCACATTTCAAACTTAAATGTGAAAGATCCTTCAACTGGTAAGCCAACACGTATTGGTCGTAAGTTGAATGATGATGGTAAACTGGTTCGAATTGCTAAAAAATCAGGGGAGGAGATCAAGTAATGAGTTATACACCTAGTTTAAGAAAACAGTATAAGGACGAGATTGTACCAAACTTGATGAAAGAATTCGGGTTTAAATCAATCATGCAGGTTCCTAAGTTAGAAAAGATCGTAATCAACCAGGGGCTTGGTTCAGCAACTGCTGACAAGAAAATGATTGAGAACGCAATCAAAGAACTAACTGCTATCACAGGACAAAAAGCTGTGTCATGTCTTTCTAAGAAAGATATTTCGAACTTTAAGCTTCGTAAAAAAATGCCAATTGGTGTACGTGTAACACTTCGTCGTGAGAACATGTATGAATTCCTTGAGCGTCTGATTCGTGTGGCTCTGCCTCGAATTCGCGACTTCAAAGGTATCAACAGTAAGCTAGACGGACGCGGAAACTACACCTTAGGTATTGAGGAACAAATCATTTTTCCTGAAATAAATATTGACAATGTGTCAAAAATATTGGGTATGAATATTACCTTTGTGACCTCAGGAAAAACTGATGAGGAAGCTTATGCTCTTTTAAAAGAGTTTGGGTTACCATTTAAAAACGTGAAAAAGAACTAGTTATATGGCAAAGGAATCAATGAAAGCCCGTGAAGTAAAAAGGGCTAAGCTTGTTGCCAAATACGCTGAAAAACGTGCAAGGCTTAAGGAAGAAGGTGATTATGTTGGCTTGCAAAAGCTACCAAAGAATGCTTCTCCAGTACGTATGCACAACCGTTGCAAGATAACCGGACGTCCGAAAGGTTACATGCGACAGTTTGGCCTATCGAGGATTCAGTTCCGCGAAATGGCTTCAGCTGGTTTAATACCTGGTGTTAAAAAAGCAAGTTGGTAAGAGTGTTAAATATTGTCCCGGTGTATTTTATGCCGGGATCAATTTAATCTTTATAAAATGACAGATCCAGTAGCAGATTTCCTGACACGTATCAGGAACGCCATTATGGCGGGTCATAGGGTTGTTGAAGTTCCAGCTTCAAACCTTAAAAGAGAGATGACCAAAATTCTTTTCGAGAAAGGGTACATCTTAAATTACAAATTCATCGAAGATGACAAGCAAGGAGTAGTTAAGATCGCACTTAAGTACGATCCTCAAACTAAAATTCCGGCAATCAAAGCGCTTAAGCGCGTGAGTACACCTGGTTTACGCTCGTATTCCGGGTATCGTAGTTTACCTCGCGTTCTTAACGGACTTGGTATCGCTATTGTGTCAACTTCACGAGGTGTAATGACAGATAAAGAAGCCCGAGTACAGAAAATTGGTGGTGAAGTATTGTGTTACGTTTATTAAAAAGGAAGAATTATGTCAAGAATTGGAAAAGCACCGATTAGCATACCTTCAGGAGTGAACGTAACTGTAAAAGACAATACAGTGACAGTAAAGGGCCCTAAGGGCGAATTGTCACAAGATATTCACCCTGAAATGGAAGTGAAAGTTGAGGATGGAAAACTAACTGTTGTTCGTCCTAACGAAGAAAAAGAAACACGTGCAAAGCACGGTCTATACCGCTCGTTAATTAATAATATGGTGGTAGGAGTTTCTGAAGGTTACAAAAAGCAGTTGGAATTAGTAGGTGTAGGTTACCGTGCAACTAATCAAGGTCAATTACTTGATTTGGCATTGGGATATTCACACCCGATTCAGCTTATGTTACCGAAAGAAATTAAAGTAGAAGCTGTTACTGACAGAAAAAGTAATCCTATTATTACGCTTGAGTCAGCAGATAAGCAATTACTTGGACAAGTATGTGCAAAAATAAGGTCGTTACGTAAACCAGAGCCTTACAAAGGAAAAGGAGTACGTTTCAAAGGTGAAGAAATTCGTCGTAAGGCCGGTAAATCTGCTAAAGTTTAATCTGAATTAAATTAGGAATTATGGCTTTTTCGAAAATAGAGAGAAGACGAAAAATTAAAATGCGAGTTCGCAAAAATATCAGCGGAACCGCAGAACGTCCAAGAATGTCAGTATTTAGAAGCAATAAGCAAATTTCTGTGCAGTTAATTGATGACGTGAATGGTAAAACATTGGCTGCATCAACTTCTTTATTAAAAGAAATTGCTGATCAGAAAGGTACTAAGTCAGAAGTTGCAGCTTTAGTTGGTAAAAGCATCGCTGAAGTGGCTCAGAAGGCTGGTATTACTGCTGTTGTGTTCGATAGAAATGGATACCTTTATCATGGTAGAGTTAAACAATTAGCCG
>NZ_CEXQWX010000276.1:0-4306 GCF_982718395.1 Carboxylicivirga sp. | reverse complement strand
ACTTCATGATTCACAAGAACCGCTCAAAAGAAGCATTTTTGGCACTGGTTCAAGACCCCCTGTGTCAGGATAGATGTCGCCTCAATCGAAAAATGAACTTGGGGGCATTGAGGTGACTAAACATGGGATATTCTATCCAAGTCAAAGAGGCTGTGTTAAAAAAGGTTTTACAGGGAAATAAACCTCACCGTGAAATTGCTGCGGAGTATGGAATCGGCCGATCTACCATTGGAAAATGGTTAAGGCAATACAAACAGAACGAGAATGGAAACATCAATTTGAAATCAAAAGAGAAACGCCCCAAAGACTGGACTGCTGCTGAACGCCTGGATGCTTTGATTACAACTGGTTCAATGTCTCATGAAGAGCGGGCCACCTGGTGTCGTATGAAGGGAGTCTTCCCTCATCACCTTGATAAATGGAAAAAGGCTGCTGTTTCTGGGATGGAAGCGACAGGAAACAAAAAACAATCAGAAGCCGAAAAGCAACTGCGCAAAGAAAACTCATCGTTAAAGAGAGATCTATCTCGTAAGGAAAAGGCGTTGGCTGAAACAGCAGCATTGTTGGTCCTCAAAAAAAAAGCCCAGGCGATCTGGGGGGAGCCAGAGGAAGATTGATATCTTCTGAAGAAAAACAAACTGTTATGCAATTGATTTCAGAAGCTTGTAAATCGGGTGCCAGGAAAAGTAAGGCCGCCGGCTTGTTGGGACTGACGATCCGAACGCTCCAGCGTTGGGCAAAAAGTGGGATCACGGATAAACGAAAAGGCTCTCGTGCTGTCCCTGCTAACAAATTGTCAACAGAAGAGCAGAATGAAATTGTCAAAGTATTGAAATCTTCTGAATATGCTGGTTTAAGCCCGAATCAAATCGTTCCCAAGCTCGCGGACCAGGGAATTTACATCGGCTCGGAATCAACCATGTATCGACTTTTAAGGGCACTGAAGATGGACAAGCATCGCCAGGCCAGCAAGCCAAGCCTCCGCCACAACTCTGAAACACTGACTGCAATTGGCCCTAATCAGATATGGTCCTGGGATATCACCTATTTGCCATCAGTGGTTAAAGGCCAGTTCTTCTACCTTTACATGGTGATGGACCTCTACAGCCGTAAAGCTGTTGCCTGGCAGGTTTACGATTCTGAATGTGGGGAATTGGCCTCTGATTTAATAACGGATGCTTGTATCAGTGAAAAAATTGCCAAGGATCAGGTCACTTTGCATTCAGATAACGGTGCTCCAATGAAATCGGTAACAATGTTGGCCAAACTGCAGGATCTCGGTGTCATGCCTTCCTTCAGCAGACCCAGCGTCAGCAATGATAATCCTTTCTCAGAATCGTTGTTCAGAACTTTGAAGTACAGACCTGATTACCCAGAAGAACCATTTGAGAATATTTTTGAAGCCCGGAATTGGGCTCACCGCTTTGTAAGCTGGTACAATACGGTGCATCTCCATAGTAGCATTAAGTTTTTAACTCCTGATGATATGCATCGTGGGAAAGACACTGAAATATTAGAGAATCGGCGCAATGTTTATGCTGAGGCCTATTCTAAAAATCCCGAAAGGTGGTCTGGAAGAACCAGGAATTGGGAACCTATTGCAGAAGTCAGCTTGAAAAAATTTAACCGCAAGAAATTAAAGGATACTACCGACAAGAAGGCGGCATGAGTAGTCGGTGTTTTTTGGCACGGTAGAGCACAATTCCCTCATGGGCGAGAATGGGCCCTCATTTACCCGTCGGAGGTCATGAGGGGATTGTGCGGTAATATTGGAAAGCCGTTTAAAAAGGCGACAACTTGCTTGACATCCACCGTAACCGTCACAGGAATTTAAAAAGAGACACCTGATCGTTCACTTGAATTTCAAGTCAAGATTGACATTCCCCAACCAAGATATTTTTTTCGGTAACCGATTCCAAGGGGCGTTCCTCAGAATCGGATTATGTGCTCTTCTAGGGAAGGTGACCACAAGGCGGTCATCTTCAAGGGACACCAATCCTTTCCCTTTGACAAAATGCCGATAGACCTTTGCAGCATCACAATGCTCAAAACCCCGAAGTTTTTGCGCCAACATGCTGTAAAGCGTGTCAGCGATCATGGTCATGATCACATCGAAGTGCACTTTAGTCAGGATTGGTGAAGAAAGGGCGTTGAGGTTGAAAAATTTGACTGCCTCAGAGATAACGTTCTCTACCCGCCAACGACGTGCATAATCGCTGACTATTCGCTCTACCGGCGCTTCCATATCATTTGTGATCAAAAATGCCGGTCGGGCATGGCCGTTTCCGCGCATGATCACTTGGCGCAGAACGCCACTGTAACCATTCAGCTCAACCATAGACTCGTATACCTGGGGGTTTTGGTATTTACGCTTGGCATGGGCGATATGAATTCGCTGCCAAGGCCCGAGAGATTCAACATCTTTGATGAGCTTTTTGCCCCGGCGGCGCAGTGTAATAAATCGAACGCCTTGAGTGTTGAGCTGGGAAAGATTCGCGTAAGTGGTGAACTTGGAATCAAAGATCAACATGGGATCTACGCTACGTTGCGCCTTTTTCCAAAACGATAGAAACTCCAGGATCTGGTCGTCTGCTTCACTGCGTCGGATATCAGCGGCAGTGTACAAAATCAGCTTGGAATCAGCATCCTGGCTCACAAGGGTTAGTGCCCCTTTCATACGCTTGTTACGGGCACCGGCCCAGTGTCTTTGAAGCTCGGACTCGTCTCCGAAGTGAGGAATGGTATGGAAGTCCAGATTGATAACACTCTTATCGTAAAGCCCTATACGGTTTGCCTGCGCAACGAAAGCTTTTTGCAGCTTGTGCAGGTGAATGGCATCCAGCGAATAGGAATAGGTGGACATGGCCGTGCACTTGGGAAGCACGTTGAGCCCGGCAAACATTCCCAATCCGATGTCGAAGCTATGATCGCTAATGTGGGCAAACCGCTCGGTACCAATCAATTTCAGGGAAAGAAAAGAGAAAAAGTATTGCAGGGCTGGTATCATTTTGCTGCCGGGAAGACCAGCATCACTCACCACCTTGGGCAGGTTGAGTTTTTCAATGAACGGGGCAAAAAGGAATACACCTGCCGAATCGCAATCCACTTTTTGGGGCTTCCCAAGTTCGATTACTTGAGACACCTCTGGAAGACAGGCGCCCTGGGCTGTGAGTCCAATTTTAAGACGCGTTCTTCGGGGTAGCTTCTGGTAGCCTTCCTCAGCCAATACTCTTTCGACAGTGCGCACGGAGATTTCGATTCCGTCTTCGGAAAGAAGTTGTGTGATTTCTCCGGCCGAGAGCCGGTGCTCACGCCAGGAGCAAATTTTTTGTCTGGTGCTCATATCAACAGCCCGACGATTAACCTTGCCTTCCGGAACCGGTTCGGAAAAATCAATTTTGTCGTGGCTAAATTGATGGCGTAGAAGATTAATATAGCCCGGTGTATATCCGAAACGCTCCGCCACAACTTTGGCAGGAAGGCGTTCGACAAATGATGCCCGCAAAGCCTCATAGCGTCGCTGCCAATCATGGGAGGGGTTGAGGAAAAATTTTTCATTAGCCATACATATTCTTATATTTTATGACGCTTAAAATGTCAATAAAATTATTATTAAAATTTCAGTATTACAATATTTATCCAAAGAAAATACTCTGCAAATTTTGTGTTTTGTATTGAAATTATAGAGTTTTTCAACGATATGATTTTTAAGGGAGTGAGCGAAAAAATAATTTTCACTTCACGGGAGGAATGTATTATCCGTCATATCGTATAAGAATAGTGGGTGGGCTGTAGCACAGTTAGCGCTGCATCCACTTGATATTAAAGATTTTTTTAATGATCTTGCTGGCAAATTTGGTATTGGCTATTATATGGAAACGTTACGCGAAAATCGGTGTTAGTTCCAAAAGAAAACCGTGTCTATCCTTAGGAAACCTCGCTTTTGGAAGGATACGTTCCAGATCGTCAATATGCAGTTGGCCTTTGGATTCGTCTTTAACTTTGGGATCTTTGATAACAGCATAAACTCCATCCATAATCCATTGCGGATTGATGACATTGGTATCGATCAGACGTGGGTCATCTACAAAACTGACCACTGCACCAATCATACTAAGAAGTTTTAGATTTATTCTACGCTCTTCTTCTGGAAGATCTTTGATATATTCGAGATTTTCATACTTTTTATATGTGATAAAATCAGTTCCTTTAGCTCCGAGCTTTTCCAATTCTTCCTTAACCACAAACCATCCCGGTGGGCGTTGTTCGAAAACTCCCGGCATTATTCGTTTATCAGTTACCGTTG
>NZ_CEXQWX010000275.1:0-4312 GCF_982718395.1 Carboxylicivirga sp. | reverse complement strand
TCACCCATGGCATTAACTGCTCATAACGCACACCTTCTAAATCAGAACCAACATACTCTGTTACTAACTTAAAAGGTATCTTTTTATCACCTGGTTGATAGACATCAAAATCCAACTCTGCATTCTTCGGGTTGAAATAACTATCAACCAAAGCTTTCGCAACAATTACAGAAACAGGTGATCCGGTATAAGGATTATACGATTTTACTTTTACGTATTCAATCTTTGGACCTACAGCCAGTGCTGTGTTTGATGGCAATGTCCAGGGAGTTGTAGTCCAAGCCAGAAAGCTTAAATCCTCATCGCCTTCGAAGAACTTTTCTGACACCTCATTACGAACAATCTTAAATTGCGCTGTACAAGTTGTATCTTTTACATCGCGGTAACAACCGGGTTGATTCAGCTCATGTGTACTTAAACCTGTACCTGCAGCTGGTGAGTATGGCTGAATGGTATAACCTTTATAAAGCATACCTTTTTTATACAACTCCTTCAATAGCCACCAAAGTGTTTCGATGTAGCGATTATCATAGGTGATGTAAGGATCATCCATATCTACCCAATAACCCATTTTATGCGTTAGATCTTCCCATAAATCGGTATATTTCATTACATCCTTGCGGCAAGCCTCATTATATTCGGCTACGGTAATGCTTTTCCCAATATCTTCTTTAGTGATACCTAAAGCTTTTTCAACGCCCAATTCTACTGGTAAACCGTGCGTATCCCAACCAGCTCTACGCTTTACATGAAATCCTTGTTGGGTTTTAAATCGGCAAAAAATATCCTTAATGGTACGCGCCATCACATGGTGAATTCCCGGAATTCCATTAGCAGATGGTGGCCCTTCGTAAAACACGAATGTAGGCTTCCCTTCTCTGGTAGTGATACTCTTCTCAAATGCTCCGTTTTCCTCCCAGGTTTTTAACACGTCTTTATTAACCTGCGACAAGTTCAATCCTTTATATTCCGGAAATTTTGCGCTCATCAATTCTATATTTTTACCCTTAATTTTAAAAAGTGTACAAATATAGATGTTGGTGTAGTGAAAAACAAATGATTCTGAACACTTAAACAACATTGATAAGTAGAAATAAATGCTTTCTTTTAATCACTATAAATAAGCTCTTCATCAAAGAATAGAATTAATTAATCATTTATTCCAAAGAGAATTTATATACTTTTGCGCCATCAATAACAAGTATAAACGATTAATTACGTATCATTTATGAAAAGAATTCTATTTTCATTGATTGCCGCTATGGCATTTGGAGTTGTTGCAAAAGCTCAAAACTTACAGGTTCACTACGATTTTGGTGACGAACGTAAGCAAATCACCACAACCCTGGAAATGTTCAAACCAGACAAATATGGTAGCACTTTCTTTTTTGTTGACATGGACTATAGTAATGATACGAGAGGTGTTGATAATGGTGTTTCTTTAGCTTATTGGGAAATTGCCCGTAGCTTCAAGTGGAATGAATCACAAAAATTTGAACCTCGTGTAGAGTACAATGGAGGTAACTTCAAATTAAACGATCCACTTCCATTCACAATCATTGAAAACGCTTGGTTAGTTGGTGGTCAGTACACATTCAACAATGCTGATTTCTCAAGAGTTTTGACTCTACAAGCTAATTATAAATATATAAAAGATAAGGAAGATGCATCTTTTCAGTTAACTGCTGTATGGGGAATGCATTTTATGGACAGAAAACTATCATTTGTAGGTTTTGCCGATTTTTGGAAAGAAGAAATGATCTGGGAAACAGACTATCGTTTTTTAATGGAACCACAGATCTGGTACAATGCCTGTAAGAACTTCTCATTTGGTGGAGAAATTGAAATGAGCAACAACTTCGTAAAAGATGAATTTGTTGTTAATCCGACTCTTGCTGTTAAATGGACATTCTAATTAATCCAACAATATCATGTTAGAGAAATTCTTCAAATTATCAGAAAATAAAACGACTGTCAAAACGGAAGTAGTAGCTGGTATTACCACGTTTATGACAATGGCATACATCCTGGCAGTTAACCCGGATATTCTTTCGGCGACGGGAATGGACAAAGGGGCTCTTTTTACAGCAACTGCTATTTCAGCTGCTGTTGGTACTTTAGTGATGGCTTTATGGGCTAAGTTACCGTTTGCTTTGGCTCCTGGTATGGGACTAAATGCGTTCTTCGCTTTTGGTGTTTGTATTGGTATGGGCATGTCGTGGCAGTTTGCATTAACAGCTGTATTCCTTGAAGGTATCCTGTTTATTTTAATGACTGTATTTAATATACGGGAGCTAATCATTAATGCGATACCAGGTAGTATCAAAAATGCCATATCGGTAGGTATCGGTTTATTTATTGCATTTATAGGGATGAAAAATACCGGTATCATAGTAGCTCACGATGCTACTTTCGTTCACTTGGGTGACATGAAAAGTGCAGCTGTATTGTTAGCACTTGGTGGCATTATTATTACAGGTGTGCTTTTAGCCCTGAAAGTAAAAGGGGCTCTTTTAATCGGAATGGTAATCACTACGGTTGTGGGTATTCCAATGGGAGTAACTCAACTACCGCACTTTGATTTCTCGGTTCCTTCTCTTTCATCAATCGCCTGGAAGTTTGATTGGGAATGGGTTAAAACAGCTGAAGGAATCTTTACCATGATCACGGTATTATTCACCTTCTTGTTTGTGGATATGTTCGATACTGTAGGAACTTTAATTGGTGTTTCAACAAAAGCTAAGATGATCAATAAAGATGGTCGAATCCCGAATGTGAAGCAGGCACTAATGGCTGATTCAATTGGGACAACTGTCGGCGCAATGTTGGGAACCTCAACCGTTACTACTTATGTGGAGTCAGCATCTGGCGTAGCCGAAGGTGGTCGTACCGGATTAACAGCCTTAACAACTGCAGCTCTGTTTATCTTCGCTTTATTCTTATCTCCACTATTTCTGATGATTCCGGCTGCTGCAACGGCACCTGCATTGGTATTGGTTGGCGTGATGATGATGACACCAATTCAGAATCTGGATTTGGAAGATTTCACTGAATCAATTCCGGCATTCTTTACCTTAATTATGATGCCATTAACCTTCTCTATTGCTGAAGGTATTGTATTTGGTATTCTATCATACGTGGTATTGAAGCTGCTTTCAGGTAAGCACAAGGACATTTCAATCGTATGCTATGTATTAGCTGTTTTGTTTGTTCTTAAGTTTGTGTTTATGTAGAACCTACCTTTCTATATTTCAAGAGGCCTTTCGAAAGATTGGCCTCTTTTTTAATCAGCACATTACCCTCGTTCCCTTTCAGAAAATGCCTCACATTATTTAACCATAATACACTTTTCCCTGACTTTGTGTCACTTTTTAGGTCTCTGCAATGGACAGTCGCTTCCCTGCATTGCTCTTGCCTGACTTTGTGTCACTCTTTCACTTTTCTGCACCACTCCTGTACCACTGTGTACAACCTGGAGGCAAATTGTGGCGGTTGTGAAGCTTTTTGTGGCGGTCAAGTGTGTTTCTGAAGTGCTTTTAACAGATTTTACATTGCCTTCGTGTCTCAACGTAATGCTTTTAAGCCTCACTGCCAACCTTAGGCGTATTCTGCATTACTTCTAAGATTAAAAAACAGCCACCTGTGAAGATGGCTGTTTATATATTATTTTGTTTTTCCCTGAATTACTCAGCAATATTTGGACGTTCCAGTCCATAACCTTTTTTCTTATCTTCGGCTTTAAGAGCTACTGCTATAACAATGGCAAGCAAACCTGTTGCAGCAAAAATCACCATTGGTAGAGTGTAGTCGTAATGACTAAATTCACCATTAGCATCAACCACTTTACAGTACTTCTCTAATACCACACCAATTAACAAAGGCATACCCATTAGTCCCCAGTTTTGAACCCAGAATATTAAGGCATAAGCAGATCCCAACTGTTTTTCAGGGATAATCTTTGGTACAGATGGCCACATGGCTGAAGGAACAAGCGAGAATGTTACACCTAATAAAATTATCAGTGCGATGGCAATCACATAATGATTCAGTGCAGGTGTTGCAAAGACTGAATGCACAGCAAGAAGCATGATTGAACCGATCAACATTATAGTTGCTCCCTTACCTTTTCTATCATACAGGTTACCAAAGAATGGTGTTAAAATGATTGTTCCAAAAGGCAATAAACTAGGTATTGCACCGGCAAAATCTTCATTTACGCCATATTTATTTATCATCAAATCGGTTGCATAGTACAGGAATGGGAAGATACCTGAATAGAAAAGTACGCATAATAATGCGATTAACCAGAAAC
>NZ_CEXQWX010000274.1:0-4406 GCF_982718395.1 Carboxylicivirga sp. | reverse complement strand
TAGTAATAGTCTAGATTATCCATTGTTTTTTTCTGAGTTATTAACAATATTACCAGGTAAACAGATAGCTCCAGGACGGTATGTTGCAGATTTAATAGGAGCAAGTCTTGAGGGAGGGTTAACACCTGGCTTATTTGGAGGATTATATCTTGACTTAGGCTTGCTTTCTGTGTTAGGTGGCTTTGTTTTCATATGGTTAATCAAACGTACTGTAAAATTAGCTTGGTATAGTGATATGTGGAAGATTATAATGTCTATTACCATTACACAATTTTTTCACTTATTTCACAGAGGGTTTATGAAGTGGGAATATATCATGGCATATTGTGTGTTGATAGTATATTTTTTGCTTATTAAGAAAGAGAAAGAGACAATTTTATGAAAGTATTACATGTGTTATACCAATCCTTCCCGCATATAACCGGTTCAAGCACACGAAGCCGAGATTTGCTAACAGCACAGAAAAGTATCGGTATTAATCCTGTTGTTATCACAAGTCCTTTTCAAAAGGGAATTGAAGAAGTGGATGTTCTTTATGGAGTTAAGCATTACAGGACTTTTGAAGAGGGAAAGGATACCCCAACAAGTGAAAAGGATAAGGGATTGAGGAATAGAATACGGAGAATTTTAAGAATGCCTTACTTTATTCGTGAAGTAAAAAAAGTGCTCAAGGCTGAAAAGCCAGAGGTGATTCATGCTCACGCGACTTTCTTTTGTGGATTATCAGCGGCTATAATTGGTTATTTTTTTAAATTGCCAGTTATTTATGAAGTGAGATCCATTTGGGAGCAAAGGATACTGGAGCAGAATAAGAGTGTTAAAGCCAAAATGCAGGTGAAGCTTATAAGTTTCCTTGAGGTTATGTCAATGCGCCTTTCAAACCATGTTGTTGCCATCAGCAAACACTTAAAAGAGGATATTGAAGAAAGAGGGATAAGTACCAGTAAAATTACAGTTGTAGGTAATGCTGTTAACCTCGAAATGATAAAAGATTCTGGAATTGAAGAAAAGTTAATGTTAAAGAATGCAAAAGATTTTATTTTTAGTTATATCGGTGGTATCAGTTCAATTGAAGGACTGGATGTGCTGATTAAAGCATTTGCCAAGTTATCCAGGAAAGGGTATTCAAATAAACTGTTTATTTATGGAGA
Organism: Carboxylicivirga sp.; assembly: GCF_982718395.1. NCBI lineage: Bacteria > Pseudomonadati > Bacteroidota > Bacteroidia > Marinilabiliales > Marinilabiliaceae > Carboxylicivirga > Carboxylicivirga sp. Next base: position 3,255 of record NZ_CEXQWX010000274.1, on the reverse strand, counting down.
TGGTGTTTATCTGGGAGCTCTTCTAAAATTGAAAGAAGAACTACATGCTGATAATGTACATTTTAAGGGTAGAGTAGCTCATGAGTTTATATATAAGGCTTATAATTCGATTGACGTTATCGTCAATCCCCGAAGGAATATTCATATAAATAATACAGTTACCCCGTTAAAACCTCTTGAGGCAATGGCCTATAGAAAACTGGTAATTGGAAGTGATGTCGGAGGATTAAGAGAGATAATTCAAGACGGAAAAACAGGAATATTATTTAAGGCTGATGATGTTGATGATCTTTATTCTAAAATTATAAAGCTAATTGGATCTTCCAGAGATGAATTGCAGAGTTTTAGGAATGACGCATATAATTACGTAATCAATGAGCGAAATTGGCTGTCTAACGCAAAAAAGTATTGTGAACTATATAAATCATTAATCTCTTAAAACTATCTCTGTGCAATGATGTTTGGGTTTAGACAAAAGGTTACAGCTATAATATTGCTTTACTTTCTTATGGCTTTTTCTATAACACTGTTTTCCCAGTTTCAGGTTGTCAGTACAATAATGAAAACAGTGTTGGTTGTTTTTTTTGTAAGTGATACAATTATTAATTCAGGAGATAATAAGAAGGTAGTGCAGTATGGCTTAAGTCTCTTTATTTTATTTGTCAGCTTTTTTATCGGCCAATATTATTACCATGATGATAACTTTAAAGAAGGAATTATTAAAAACTTTACTCACTTTGCACGGTTTGCTTTCTGGATTATTGTGGTTGTTTGGTTCTCGGTGCAGAAATATACCCTGGAGGATCTTAAAAAAGTACTAAATGTAATTACTATTGTATTGGTATTTAATTCATTGTTTATTTTCGCTGGGATTATGTTTAATATTAATCTCTTCCAAACATATCAAGGTGGCTGGCGATTTGGATACAATGGACTTTTTTCCTCCATAAGTACAACTAGCTATCTATATGTAATAGTTATTTATTCAGAGTTTTTTCTAATTAAAAAAGAGGGGAAAAATAAATTGCTTTTTTTCCTGCTGGCCTCATCGGGTGTTTTAATAGGAACAAAAACGCTTTGGCTGTTTCTGATGTCTTTATTGATTTTTAATATCACCAACACCCGGTTATCTGGTTTAAGTATAAGATATGCGGTACTGTTACTTTTAATATCAGCAGTATTTATCTGGATGGGATTTCCAATTATCGAAGAGCAGTTTGCCGTTTGGGAAAATATATTTAATGAAAGAGGACTGTCTGCAGCTGTTTTATCATACCGAAATATTTCATTTCAAAAGTTCTTTCTAGATGATATTGAGAATAAGTGGGGTTTAATAAATTTTCTTTTTGGTGGTGCTGATTTTTATAATAGAATGAGAACTGAAATGATGATTATTGATCTGTTTCATTTCTGGGGACTGATTGGTGGAGCATTCTACTTGTATATAATTGGCAGATATCTTAAGCTTAATTTCTTGAGAAAGATAGATCATTATCTTTTTATTGTGATTATGATATTATTGATAGGGATTGTTTCGGGAAATCTGTTTCATAATTCAAATAATACTTTATTTATTGTTCTTCTTATAAGTTTCTTAAGAGAATATAAATTAAGGGAGAATAATATTCCAATAAATACATAAATGACGGCTATGAAAAAGATTAATACATCTAATATGTTCAATATTCCAATTGTGTCTATTACGATGGACGAAACAACGGATTTAATTGAGCAGTCAGTTAAATCAGGAAAAGAACTTCAGCATGTTGTAGTAAATGCTGGTAAGATTGTCGCTATGCAGGATAATGAGGAACTGCGCAATTCTGTTCTAGATGCTGATTTGATAAACGCAGATGGCCAGGCTGTTGTTTGGGCATCAAAGATTTTAGGGCAGCCATTACCTGAACGTGTTGCTGGAATTGACTTAATGTTGAATCTGATAAAAATGGCATACGAAAAAGGGTACAAATGTTATTTTTTAGGAGCAAAAGAAGAAGTAGTACAAAAGGTTGTTAACCATTTTTCAAAAAAATACGCAAAGAATGTAGTTGCTGGATATCGAAATGGATATTTTGAAGAGAAAGATGAAAAGCAAATAGCAGAAGATATAAGAAAAAGCGGTGCACAATTATTATTTGTGGCCATTACTTCTCCCAAAAAGGAGATTTTTGTCAATAAATATAAATCAATTATGAAAGTACCTTTTGTGATGGGCGTTGGGGGGAGCTTCGATGTTGTGGCAGGAATAACTAAACGAGCTCCTTTATGGATGCAAAGGTTAGGTTTAGAATGGTTTTATCGTTTTCTTCAAGAGCCTGGAAGGATGTGGAAAAGGTATTTAGTTGGAAATTCAAAGTTTATAGGACTAGTGCTAAAAGAGAAATTTAAAAGAAAATAAGATGATTAACAGATCGTTTTGACTAGTCCTAAATAGGTACACTTACAAGTGGTATATAACTTTAATAATTAGCCAATTATCACTATCTTGAAGATATAACAAAACCCCGAAAACAGGCACTTTTGCCAGAAATCGGGGTTTACTTTTTTTCGAATAGTGATAAAATTACAAAGTATTCCAGAATTTCAGCCCTCTCTTCCTCTCTTTTCTATTGAAGATAATTTTCAGGTTATCAATAACCAGTTCCTTTCAAGCTCGCTGGGTAAAATTTACCAAGCTATCCCTTGGGATAACCTGGTTAAAGCCTTTGGTTTAGCTGAAAGTAAAATGGGGCCGGATTGTATATTTAGTCCGCAAGGCAAGCTGGCATTGATGTTTCTAAAAAACTATTCCTGTTGCTCTGACGAGCGCTTACTGGAACAATTAAATTCCAATATCCATTACCAGCTATTTTGTCGTTTGTTGTTAGGTATAGGTGAGCAAATCACTAACTTTAAAATCATTAGTCAGATACGATGTGAGCTGGCCGCCAAGCTTGATGCGGACAAGGTACAAAAGACCCTTGCACAGCATTGGTTACCTTATATGGACGAGCTGGAACAGGTCGTTACCGATGCTACCTGTTATGAAAGTAACATGCGTTTTCCAACCGATCAGAAACTTTTATGGGAATCTGCCGATTGGTGTCATAATCAATTGAAGTTACTTTGCAAATACGCTAATCAACCAATCCCTCGCACCAGGTATATTAAATGGCAGCAGCGTTATTGGAACTATAGTCGTAAGCGACGTAAACCTAAAAAAGAAAGGGTTGCCATCACCAGAGGTTTACTGAGGTTACTCAGAAAGCTTTTAGA
>NZ_CEXQWX010000273.1:0-4410 GCF_982718395.1 Carboxylicivirga sp. | reverse complement strand
GAATGGATAAGCTGTTCGATCAATTTTACCTGTATATCCGTATGATCCGCGAATAGATAGGTGGTTTATTATATGACGAATACCGTCCCAAAACTTTTCTTTTTCAACATTCCAACGGCCCCCTAAAGACCATAAAGGTGTAAACTGATTATTATCACCTATTACATCAGCACCATCATATCGAAGCGAAAAACTGGCTACATATTTGTCATCGAAGCTATAACGTGCTTGTCCTAAAAAAGAAACAGTGCGCCCCTGCCCGTCGCCAGTACCAAAAAGACCTCTTACTAAACCTTGCATTTGGTGATACTTCAACTGATCTTCACGGTCTTCTGCTAAAGGTAAAGTAGGTAACCCAATATTCCTGTATTCAGGATCGTACATAGGAGAACGATAGTTAAAATTATTATTCTTGCTCGATCTCATTTCATTTGCTACCAAGACACTAAAAAAGTGTTTATTAAGTGTCAAAGAATAATCGATTTGATTTCTCCAGCTCCATTCCTCCCTTTTTCCAGCATTTTCAGCTAAAGATCCATTATCATATTCAAAAGGTAATAAGTCGTTCGGAAATGATGGTTTTGCAAATTGCTCACCATTATAAGAAGCATAAGTACCTGGGAATATCTCAGTCATTGCCTGATTATAACCATATGCCTTTCGAAAAATAGTCTTTAATTGAAGTCCTTTCTTTGTGTTGTATACAATATTGGCTGTTACATTTGCATCCAAGCCTTCTAACCTTTTGCGCGTATTCTCCATTTCATGCAAAATATTGAAATGTTCATACTTTAAACCTGAAGCCGTTTTGTCGGTGCTGTTATTCGACAAAAATGTCAAATCGTAATCATAGTTTCCATCCTCATCATATGGTCGTTCATAAGGATTAGCAAATGCTGCGTACTTAAACGGATTGACAGGTGAAGCGTGGTTTTCATTTTCACGAGCATTAGCACTAAAACTTAAACCAATAATTAATTTCGCATTTGGCCTAAATTCCAGGTTAGATCGAAAACCGACATTGGTCGCTTTGTTTTGCTCAACAGTTCCGTTCTGACTTGTGTAATTCAATGAGTTATAGTATGAAATACCTTCTGTTCCACCACGAACACTAATGTTATGACTCATGGATTGCGAAGGTTGAAAGATTTCATCAAACCAATTTGTATTAATTGCAGCAAGTCGTGCATATTCCGCCGCATATTCTTCACGAGTGATATAACCGCTGTTTAACCGTTGTAAGAGCATTCCTCCACGACCGGCTTGTCCTGAGTAATTTAAACCAAAATCATTGACTATTGCGGTTTCGTATTCCAACTTTTCGGCTGCATTCATTAAACCTGCATCAAAAGGTGTTTGAAAGTTATAAGCGTAATTACCACTATATGTAAATCTGGTCTTAGATTTAAAACCTTTTTTTGTTTCGATAACAATTACCCCGTTAGATGCCTGAGCTCCATAAATGGCTGCCGCTGCTGCATCCTTTAAAACAGTAATAGATGCAATATCTTCAGGCATAATATTGCCTAAGCCATCTTCCATAATGGTATTCGCATAATTACCACCTGTATTTTCACGCGTAGGAACACCACCTGTCATTGGTAAGCCATCTAAGATCCATAAAGGCTCGGTATTACCATTCAAACTGTTTTCACCCCGAATTGTTATTTGGTTTCTTACTCCAACAGCACCTGTAGATACCTGACTATTAACACCAACAATCTTCCCTTCTAGTATTACATCAATATTATCAATACCTTGTCCTAGCAGTTCTTTACCCTTAACAGTTTCAGCTACACCTGTATTCAACTTTTCATTCACCACTTCATATCCAGTGATAACAACTTCATCAAGATCTTGAGCATCTTCTTTCATTACCACCCTCAAATAAACTTGACCTCTCAATTCAATAGATTGAGGTTTAGTTCCGACATAAGAGAATTGTAATACATCTTTCTCAAGTGAATTGACTGAGATTTTAAATTTCCCTTCTGAATCGGTAATGAATCCCCCACCACCAACTACAATAATATTTACACCAGGAAGCGGCTCACCATCTTCATTTACAACTATACCCGATACGCTCTTTTTTTCCTGTGTATTATTATAAGACTCCTTTTTTCTTATGATAACTATATTATCGCGAATTTCAAACTTATAATGAGTTTCATTTAAACACTTATCCATTACTTCGATAATATCTCCACCATCAATCTGGAGGTTCTCGAACTGGATATTTTGAATTTCTTTACTATTGTAAATGAAATCAAATTGTGTTTGACTCTTAATTTCTCTTAATACATCTTTTAAATAGGCATTTCGCATATTTAATGATATTCTTTCTGAAGCTGTGTCATTAGCATTAATGGTAGGAGTGACAAGCATCAAAAAAGACATGCAAAGCAATATTGTCTTTAGCATCTTTCTAAATCTTATAAAGACACAACAATTATTTGTTATATTATTATTTTTCATTTTTGATTTCATTTAATGTCTACTTCAATTTTTCAGAAGATGCGGCAAGCATTGTTTTAATTTCGAAATCTATCCGCGGGTTCACTGGATAAGAATAAGATCCGCTGCCATGATCAAATTGATAACGTATGAAAGGTGATATCGATTTTATTTTCAATGCTCCCTTAATTCCATTACCTGTCTGAAATATAACTACCCTATCTTCATGACTTTCATCTAAATCAAGCCAGTAATCATCAGAAACGACATCAAAATTTAAATCAGCCGAGCTTGTAATATTATCAAAGTCTTCAGCAGATAAACCCGACGTGCTATTCACGATGGTATGACATGGCAATACAATCTCTAACCATTCTGCCGAAGTATAATAATCAGGATATTTACCATGCCAGGCAATTCCACGCATTTCCAGAGGAGTTGTTATCTTTAACTGATTCTCAACCTTATCGTAAACACACATTAAATCAACTGTTTTCTTTTCCATCTCTGTCATTGCGTTGGCTGTTTTTCCACTTATTGCTTTTCCATCTGCTGTTATATACAAACTTGATGGCCGATCATAATCAGGACTTGTCCAGATGTCAAAACCGTCATCCCAAAAATGGTGGTATTTGTAATGCATTGTGTCACATGCCGACTCGATATAAACATCCGTTAAGTGCTGTATATCTACATCTAACTGTTCATTCACATATCCCAGCTCACCAACATACTTACCTTTCACAGGACTTCCAATGGAAGTAACACAATCGAATTCAATGGTATAAACTTTGCCATTCTTCTCAACATTAACACTACCGCCCTTTAATGTAATTGGTGAAGTGACCTCATTAGAACTTGTAGGATTAAAATTATAATTAGAGCAGGCATAACCTTTAAATGTATTTGGTTTTCCATCTTCACCATAGGTATACTCGCCAGCTTCTAATTGATCAATACTACCTGATGCCATTTGCAAGCTAACAGCTGCCCCGATGCCGAATGATTTTTTTAGTTGATCGTCCCATACAATACCCTTTTCGTATAGTCGTACAATATAATTGCCTGTTTTAATGGGTGATCCTTCAACAGTATAACCAACTACCTCATCCACAAATTCAATAGGCACACCGTCTTCATTCGGATAGAGATACTTATCATACCATATGTATTCAACAGTATTAGTTACATTGAAATCATTCCCTTGAAACATCACGCCACTTCCTAATTCAACTGCATCCAGACCATGAACGGAAATTGAATTATTCGGATCAACTACGCCCAGTTCGTCCTCATTTTCACATGCACTAAAAAAACATGTTACCAGCCCTGCCATTAACAGGAACCTAATTCTTTTTTTCATAGATTTTTTACATTAATAATTTAAAACACTTCTTTGATAATTAATGTAATCCGGATAAGACAACATGCTTATATGTAAAAAACAGGCACCTAATTTCTAGGATGAACATTCAATTTCTCCTATATTTGGGTTCGATTATCAACAGATACCTGTTGGAAACATTGTATAAGCACCAATGAATTGGCCTTCATTGGTGTTATTTTTTCCTTCTCACATAAACTTTATTTTTCTTAATTTTAAATTCTATATCACCTGTCGCTTCAATTGCGTTTAAGACAGTTTCAATCTCAGCGTATCGACGAAAATCGAGTGTATAGGTTATTTCTTTTAAATCTTCATCTTCAAATACAACCTCAACATCATACCATCTACTTAAGCTTCTCATAACGTCCTTAAGTGGAAGATCATCATAAACTAACTGTTTATCTTTCCAGGCAACCCAGCTATATACATCAACTTCTTCTACTTTGATGAATTCATTTTTCTTTTCAAACGTTCCCATATAACTAGGCTTAAGTACTACGTTTGACGAATTCACGTCTCCCTCATGTCGCATTTTCACACTTCCTTCTTCTAAGACGGTGTAAATCTGC
>NZ_CEXQWX010000272.1:0-4445 GCF_982718395.1 Carboxylicivirga sp. | reverse complement strand
GATGTAGCAGTTGGTGTTGGTGGTTATGCAAGTGGTCCTGTGTTGAGAATTGCATCGCAATCAGGTGTGCCTAGTTTATTACAAGAGCAAAACTCTTTTCCAGGCGTTACCAATCGTATTCTGGCAAAGAAGGCGGCGAAAATATGTGTTGCTTATGAAAAAATGGATCGGTTTTTTGCAAAGGATAAGCTCCTGGTAACAGGTAATCCGGTGAGGAATGATTTACTGAATAATATTATCAAAGAGGAGGCAAAGAGCTTTTGGAACCTTGATCAGAGCAAAAAAACGATATTGGTTATTGGAGGTAGTTTAGGAGCCCGATCTGTTAATAATGGAATTATCGAGACATTGTCGGCTTTACCTCAGGATGTGCAGATGATATGGCAAACCGGTAAATTTTATATTGAAGAAATGAAATCTCGCTTACCGGAAGAATTAAAGTCAAGGGTAATCGTAACTGATTTTATAAGCCGGATGGATATGGCATTTGCAGCATCTGATGTAGTTGTTTCAAGAGCCGGAGCCAGTTCAATATCTGAGCTGGCAATATTAGGTAAACCAACTGTTTTTGTTCCGTCACCAAATGTTTCGGAAGATCATCAGACAAAGAATGCTATGGCGTTGGTTGAAAAAAATGCAGCTCTTTTAGTGAGAGATGCAGATGTTAATTGTCTCATTAGTGAAGCGGTAAACCTGCTTAAAGATGATAAGCGCTTAAAATTGTTTGGGGACAATATTAAACAATTTGCCAAACCGGATGCCGCAAAAGATATAGCAACGGAAGTTATTAAGTTGGCACAAAATAAGTAGTATGTTGCAGTTTAAAGACATAAAAAGTGTTTATTTCATTGGTATAGGTGGAATTGGGATGAGTGCCCTTGCTCGTTTCTTTTGTTATGAGAAATTAAATGTGGCAGGGTATGATCGTGTGACAACTGTATTAACCAAAGAGTTGGAAGCTGAGGGTATTAAAATTCATTATGAAGATAATATTCAGAATATTTCAACTGAGTATAGGGATAAAGAGTCGACATTAGTGGTTTATACTCCGGCAATTCTTGAAACCCATTCAGAACTAAAGCATTTTCGTGATCAGGGTTTTGATGTCAGAAAAAGAGCTGCAGTTTTGGGTTTGATTTCTTCCGGCTTGAATAGCGTATGCGTTGCAGGAACACATGGTAAAACAACCATTTCTTCTTTAACTGCCCATTTATACAAACAATCCAGTGTAGGATGTAATGCTTTTTTAGGGGGGATTGTTAATAATTATAAGACAAACTTTTTACATGATTCTGATTCTTCCTATGTGGTTTTAGAAGCGGATGAATTTGATCGTTCATTCCTTCATTTAAAACCCCATTTTGCACTCTTATCAGCCATGGATGCAGATCATTTAGATATATATGGGGATAAAGAGAGTATAAATTCAGCCTTTCATGAGTTTGTTTCTAAGATTGAGCCGGGTGGAGTATTAGTATATAAACAGGGTTTACCTATTGAGGATGTCAACAGTGATATCGAATTGTTTTCCTATTCAATTGAAGAGAAAGCAGATTTCAGCGCCTTTAATTTAAAACTGGAAGATGGTATTCATCGTTTTGATTTACATACACCTTTCGGAACAATTCGAGGTCTGAAAATGGGAATACCTGGGTTGGTAAATGTTGAAAATGCTGTTGGAGCAATTGCTTTAGCTATGCTTGGAGGTGTTGAATCTGATGAAATTAAAGCTGCCTTACCTGATTTTGAAGGAATAAGGCGACGTTTTCAGTACCGGATTAAATCTGATGAATTAGTAATGATTGATGATTATGCTCATCACCCAGAGGAAATTAATGCGACATTTAAGTCTGTTAAAGCCATTTATCCTGATCGGAAAGTGACAGCGGTTTTTCAGCCGCACCTGTTCACACGAACGCGTGATTTCGCTGAAGAATTTGCCAATTCATTAGATCAGTTTGACCGGATTTTGCTTCTGGATATTTATCCGGCACGAGAGTTGCCAATTGATGGAGTTACCTCACAAATGATTGCATCAATGATGAAATCTCCGGCTGTTAAAGTGGTCAAAAAAGCTGACTTATTTGATGCGTTGATAGAAGATGAAAATGAGGTAGTACTAACGCTCGGAGCCGGTGATATTGATAAGGAAGTTCCGGTGTTGGAAAAGAAATTCAGGGAGTTTATCAGCAATATTTAGACGTTTGACAAAATGTTAATAAATAATAATAAATACTTCACTGATAGTAGGCGGAAAAAGTTATATTTAAGCGGAATAATTGAATAATTGTTACAAATGAAGCGTTGGAGAAACATAATATTGATCGTGCTGGCCGTTCTGTATTTTCCGGTGATCTTGTCATTTGTGGCAGTTGATAAGAGTAAGGTGGTTTGTGGTAATATTGAATCATCCATTTGTGATAGTGTTGAAAATCAATTTATCACTTCAGAGGAAATCAGGGACATTGTTTTGGATAAATACCCTGGTGTTCTGGGACGGCAAATTGAAGAGCTGAATTGTAACCAAATGGAATTGTTTTTTATGAAACATCCTGCCATCAATCAATGTGAAGTGTATCTGACCTATGGCGGAACATTGCATGTTGATGTGACTCAAAGAGAACCTTTGGTAAGAGTGTTCGATAAGAAAGATTCATATTATTTGGATATGGATGGGGCGAAAATGCCGTTGTTTAAAAATCATTCGGCACATGTTTTAGTGGTGAATGGTTATGTATCACGTTTGGATAAGGATGATTTGATGATGGTTGCGAAGGTGATACACCAGGATGCTTTCTGGAAAGCCCAGATCGAACAAATTTATGTGGATCAAAAGGGGGAATTGACCTTAGTGCCGAGAGTCGGAGATCACACCATTGAGTTTGGAACTGCTGTAAATACCTCAGCCAAATTCAAAAAACTGAAGGCGCTGTACAAAAACGGATGGGATTCACGGGAGTGGAATGTGTATAAAAAAGTAAGTTTAAAATATAATGGACAAGTCGTTTGTTCAAAAGGATAATGTTATGAACCACGAACCTAAACTAATAGCCGCCATCGACATTGGAACGACCAAAATAGTTGCTATTGTGGGACGTAAAATGGACAATGGTAAATTGCAATTGCTTGGAATGGAGCAAGTGCCGTCAATTGGAGTGAAAAGAGGAGTTGTTTTAAATATTGACGAAACGGTTGCATCTATTAAGCAGGCAATTAGCAGTATTGAGTCAAAGCTGAATATCAAACTGCAGGATGTGTATGTTGGCATTGCCGGACAGCATATTAAGAGTTTACGCAATCGTGGTTATCGTTTTATTGAGAGTGGTTTTGAGATTACCCAGGAAGATGTAGATCATTTATTTGATGATAACTACAAAATTCCGGTTGAGGCTGGTGAGAAAATAATGCACGTTATCCCGCAGGATTATATCGTTGATAACGAAATGGGAGTCAAGAACCCTGTAGGTATGTCAGGGCGACGCTTAGAAGGAAATTTCCATATCGTGTTAGGACGTATTGCATCTGTGAAAAATATTGAGAAGTGTATTCGACGTGTGGCACTTCAACTGAACGATTTGATTCTTGAGCCTCTTGCGTCATCCAAAAGTGTTTTGACTGAAGAGGAAAAAGAAGCCGGAGTTGTATTGGTTGATATTGGTGGTGGTACTACTGATGTGGCTGTTTTCTATGATGGTATTATCAGGCATACTGCAGTTATCCCTTTTGGGGGTAATGTGGTGACTTCTGATATCAAAGAGGGATGTTCTGTATTGTATAAACAAGCCGAGTCTCTTAAAGTGCAGTTTGGATCTGCGATGGGAGATATGGCACGTGAGGACATGGTGGTTACTATTCCTGGTATGGCCGGATGGGAACCAAAGGAGATTTCATTTAAGAGTTTGGCTTATATTATCCAGGCACGAATGGAAGAGATCATCGATTATGTCATGTACCAGATTGAAAACTCTGGATATTACGATAAGGTTGGTGCCGGCATTGTGTTAACAGGTGGAGGTGCATTATTAAAGAATCTACCACAACTGATTAAGTTCAGAACAGGACTGGATGTTCGAATTGGTTTGCCAGATCAATGTTTGGTAGGAGATGTTCCGCCGGAAGCTCACTTGCCTAACTATTCAACAAGTATTGGTTTGGTGTTGAGTGCAATGGAACGACCCAAAAGAGCAATTGTTGAACCTGAACTGTTTGGTGAAGTAGAACCTAAGTGGGAAGAATCACAGAGTCGAAAAACTGTTAAGAAAGAAAAAACAAAGAAGGAAAAATCAAGCTACAAAACAGGCAATTTGTTTAGCGGTATAAAGAATGGATTGGTAAATATCTTTGATGAAAAAGATGTTGAAATGTAGTTGGTAAATCAGGACGGATATGAGTGAAGAACTGATGAATTTTGAAATACCACAATCCGAGTCTTCCATTATTAAAGT
>NZ_CEXQWX010000271.1:0-4550 GCF_982718395.1 Carboxylicivirga sp. | reverse complement strand
ATTGGATAAGAAAGGTAATAAAATGTCGAAACGCTTGGGTAATGGCGTTGATCCTTTTGAGGTAATCGAGAAATACGGATCAGACCCATTACGTTGGTATATGATCACCAACGCCCAGCCATGGGATAACCTGAAATTCGATATCGCAGGTGTTGATGAAGTAAAGCGTAAGTTCTTTGGAACACTATATAATACCTATTCATTCTTTTCATTGTATGCCAATATTGATGGTTTTACAGGCAAAGAAGAACTGGTACCCGTAGAGAAGCGATCTGAAATTGATCGTTGGGTAATGTCATTACTTAATTCTTTGGTAAAAGAAGTGACAGATGCGTATGAAAGCTATGAGCCAACTCGTGCAGGACGAGCTATTCAGGATTTTGTTATGGAAAACCTGAGTAACTGGTATGTGCGTTTGAATCGCAAGCGTTTCTGGGGAGGTGAAATGAATGAGGATAAGTTAGCTGCTTACCAGACATTGTATGCTTGTTTAGAAACAGTTACCTTATTATCTGCGCCAATTGCACCTTTCTTTACTGATCAGTTATTTGTCGATTTGAATAAGGTTTCAGGTAAATATTCTGATGTATCTGTTCATTTAGCTGAATTCCCATCTTTTGATGAAAATCTAATTGATGAAGAGCTTGAAGAACGTATGGAGTATGCTCAAACAATCTCTTCTATGGTATTAGGTCTGCGTCGTAAGGTTAATCTTAAGGTGCGCCAACCCCTTAACAAAGTAATGATTCCAATATTGGATGAGGCTTTTGAACATCAGTTGGAGGCAATCAAAGACCTTGTTTTAACAGAGGTGAATGTCAAAGACATGGAATACCTGAAAGAGGCATCAGGGGTATTGGTGAAAAAGATTAAACCCAACTTTAAAACCCTTGGACCTAAGCATGGTAAAAATATGAAAGCAATTTCAGGTGCAATAAATGCAATGGGTCAGGAAGAAATTGCTATCTTCGAGAAAGATGAACAATATAATTTGGATGTCAACGGACAATCCATTGTTCTGACACTTGAGGATGTTGAAATAATGTCAGAGGATATTCCTGGCTGGTTAGTTGCCAACGAAGGTAAGATAACTGTTGCTTTGGATATTAATGTGACAGATGACCTTCGTGAAGAAGGAATTGCCCGTGAATTTGTCAATCGTATACAGAATTTGAGGAAAGATTCTGGTTTTGATGTGACAGATAAAATTAAGTTGCAAATTCAGAAGCATGAGGGGATTAATTCAGCAGTTGAAAAGCATGCTGAATACATTGGAGCACAAACTTTGGCTGTGGAAGTGAAATTAGTGGATCAATGCAATAAGGACGGTGTATCAACCGTTGAGATTGATGATGAAATAACCACTGTTATGTCCGTTAAGAAGGCATAGGTGGTATGTTGATAACTAAAATTAGTCATTATGGCTGAAAAAACCCGTTATTCAGATGAAGAGCTTCAGGAATTCAAAGAAATTATCCTGAAGAAACTCGATAAGGCCAAGAGGGATTATGAACTATTAAGAAATACCATTACTCATCAGGATGGTAACGACACACAAGATACCTCACCAACATTTAAAGTGTTGGAAGAGGGAGCTGCTGTGTTGTCAAAAGAAGAAGCTGGTAAGTTGGCGCAACGTCAGCAGAAGTTTATCCAGCACCTTTCGGCAGCCTTGGTACGTATTGAAAATAAAACTTACGGAGTTTGCCGTGTAACCGGTAAATTAATCCCTAAAGAGCGATTAAAAGCAGTGCCACATGCTACCCTTAGTGTTGAGGCAAAACAGGGACAAAAGTAGTTTTTGTTTGATTTGATAAAGTTAAAATGATAAGCACTGACCAATGGAGGCAAATAGTATCCATTGGTCATTTGTGCGTTTAAAATATCTTTGATTAGGAGCAAGAAATCGTAACCTGAAAGTACTTGTTGCGTAGGTGAAATCATTAATAATATAAAAGGGCTATGTCGGTAATTAAAAAATCCTTTCTCATTATCTTTATTATTCTCCTCATTGATCAGGTGGTCAAATTTTATATTAAGACTCACATGATGCTTGGGGATGAGATACCTGTTTTGGGAAACTGGTTTATTATTCATTTTGTTGAGAATAATGGAATGGCATTCGGGATGCAATTAGCCGGTAAATTTGGCAAGGCCTTTTTAAGTATTTTTAGAATTATTGCAGTGATTGGAATAGGTTGGTATATGATCAACCTGACGAAAAAAGGGGCGCCCAATGGATTGGTATATTGTGTTGCGTTAGTGTTAGCAGGTGCACTCGGTAATATTATCGACAGTGCCTTTTATGGAATTATCTTTGATCATAGCTACGGGCAAATTGCCACATTGATGCCTGAAGGTGGCGGTTACTCGTCTTTCTTACACGGGAAAGTTGTTGATATGTTGTATTTTCCTTTGATTGAAGGGCGTTATCCGGAATGGTTTCCATATTTAGGAGGTAATCCTTTTATTTTCTTTCGTCCGGTATTTAATATCGCCGATTCATCCATCACTATTGGGATTGTTATAATATTATTCTTTCAGAAGCGTTTCTTTAAAGAATAGATTATAAGAGACTTGTATATGCCGTGAATTTCTTTCGGAAACTATTATGTGAAAAAAGAAGTTTTAACATGCATTTATGCGCAATTATCTATAACTTCGCGGCGGTTTTTGCGTAGCAGAGTTGTGTGTTTTCAGACTCTCTTAGAGTCAATAAATTAGGACTTACTGCTCTTCTTTTGTCTAAAGTCAAATGGGAGTCAGGAAGCGATAGCGTATTAAAAATTAACTATAGAACCTGAAAAGGTTCTCTTAAAAAGAACAGACGTATGGTATTGCGTTTTATTTTGCTTTCATTAATTCTATCATTATCCACTGCACTAAGTTCACAAGGTGTCGATCCGAATTCAGTAGATGCTAGGTCAGTTAACGTTGATGATTTGAGTGATGCGCAGGTATTGAGAATGATTCAGGAAATGGAGAAACGGGGCTTGACAGAACAGCAAGCTATCGCTTTAGCCCAAGCCAGAGGGATGAGTCAGGATCAGATAGCCAAGTTAAAGCAGCGAATTAGTGAAGTAAAGTTAAGTGGTGCTTCAGGAACAGAAAGTAGTTCACTGTCTTTAGGTGATGATCAACAAGGAATGGTAGAATCCATTAAGTTACCTGTTGATACTTCAAAAGTAGATACCAGAATCTTTGGCTTTTCATTCTTTAATAATGAAAACCTGACCTTCGAACCTAATGTTAATATTCCGGTGCCATCATCGTATGTGTTGGGAGCCGGAGATGAAATTCTAATTGATATTTGGGGTGCCTCACAACAAAGCTATCAATTGATGATTGAAAAGAATGGCTACGTCAATATAACTAATGTTGGTCCGGTACAGGTTGGTGGATTAACTCAAGAAGCAGCCAGAAAAAGGTTGTTTAATAAACTCACGCTAATTTATAGTGATTTACAATCATCCAATCCACGAACATTTGCAAGTATAAATGTAGGAACAGTTAAAGCTATCAAAGTAAATGTAATTGGTGAAGTTTTTATGCCAGGTACATACACATTGCCGGGTACAGCTTCGGCTTTTAATGCATTGTATCTGGCTGGTGGACCAAATGTAGATGGTACATTTCGTAATATTCAGGTAATTCGTGATGGGAAAACATTAGCAATATTGGATGTTTATGAATACTTGCTTCGCGGTAAGAGTGAAGTCAATATTCCTTTAAGTGATGGTGATGTTGTGTTAGTTACGACTTATGAGAAACGCATCAAAGTGGGAGGGGAATTAAAACGGAATGGAATTTTTGAAGCCAAGTTGGAAGAAAAAATTAGTGATGTTATTGAATTTGCCGGTGGCTTTACTGAGGATGCTTACCGCAATAGAATTGAGCTATACCGAACTACAAGTCGAGAAAGGGCTTTTAAAGATGTAATAGCACAAGATTTTGCATCCGTCTTAGTTGAAGGAGGTGATAGTATTTATGTTGGACCTATATTAGAACGATATGCAAATAAGGTCAGCATCGAAGGTGCTGTTTATCGCCCTGGTAACTACGAACTAAGTGAAGGGTTAACCTTAAAGCAATTAATTGACAGGGCAGATGGAGTTCGAGAGGATGTATTCTTACATCGTGGTTTAGTGACTCGATTGATGGATGACTTAAGTTTACAGAATATCACCTTCAATGTTCAAGAAGTTTTAAGAAGCGAAATGGATATGGAACTGAAACGGGAAGATATTGTAACCATATCCTCTATTAATGATTTGAGGGAAATTCGAACGGTTGAGATATATGGAGAGGTACAGTATCCGGGTGAGTTTGATTTTCAGGATGACATGACGCTATCCGATTTGGTATTTAAATCAGGGGGATTTAAAGAGTCAGCATCGGAAGCATTTATTGAGATTTCACGCCGTCTGACTTACGAAGAAGCACAAAAGGCTTCGGATAAAATAGCTCATGTTTATCAATTTTCAATTTCTCGAGATTTAAGAATGAATGGAGAAGATGCTAAGTTTGTTCTGCATCCTTACGATCAGATT
>NZ_CEXQWX010000270.1:0-4583 GCF_982718395.1 Carboxylicivirga sp. | reverse complement strand
GTAATCGTTCCAAATCAGCTTCTAATCAAGAAAACAACGCATTAGAAGTGAACCTGGCCGCAGCCGATGAAATTGCCAGACAATTACGATTACGGGATATGGGAGGTATCATTGTTGTTGACTTTATTGATATGCAGAATAATGAAAACCGTCAGAAAGTTTTCGAAAAAATGAAGCAGGCTATGGCCTCAGATCGCACCAAGCACAATATTTTACCATTAAGTAAATTTGGCTTGATGCAGATTACGCGCCAACGTGTAAGACCTGAGATGCATATTAATACTGACGAAGGATGCCCTACCTGTAATGGATCTGGCAAAATCGAACCTTCATTATTCTGGCCAGAAAAATTTGAAGCTGCTGTAAAAAAAGCTGTGCATGACCTTAGAGTGAAAAATTTGACCTTGAATGTACACCCGATGGTATATGCGTACCTAAAAAAAGGATTTCCTTCTTTAGTGCTAAAATGGAAGTTCAAGTACACATTTAACCTGAAGGTTGTTGCATCCGACTCACTAGGAATACTAGAATTCAAGATATTAGATAATGATAAAAATGAGGTTGACCTGTCCTAGGTCAACCTTTTTTTGTTTTAAGTGATGTAAGTCATGGAAAAACACACATACCCTATGTCACCCACTCCTTCATTTCAGGTGTCTTTAATCTAACAACATCGATAGAAAAATCTCAGTGTAAAAAATCATGTTAAAACAAGACTTATTAACGTCTTAATAACAAGTGTTGCTACTCTGTGAAAAAACTAAATGTTGTAACTTTGTAAACATATACAGATGTAGATATATTGGTTAACTACAATTGTAAGGAAAATCAATATTGAGCGTCAAAATGTAAAAATAAATAAGTTGGATCAGTTATTGTGGTACATGGGAATATAATACAGTGACTATCCGGGATTAAATAAGACAAATGGGGTTTACAGTAATCATGATTACACCTAATAACAGTGTAGGAGTGTAAATTTCATTCGGCAACTGAAAACAAATTAAAACGTATGAAAAGGACATTAGCAGCTTTGGTACTTATGTTGACCGTTTTTGCAGGAAGTTTTGCACAAATGGAGCAACATATTACCTGGAAATTCTCAACAAAAAACATTGAAGACGGAAAAGTCGAAATTATTTGTGAAGCAACAGTCGACGAAGGATGGCATGTATACTCTTCTGAACTTCCTGAGAATACAGCTCTGCCAACTAATATTGAGATCGAAGAGAGTGATGCTTATACTATTTTGGAAGGAATCACTGAAGAACCAAAAGCCACTGCCCATTATGATGAGACATTCGAGGCAGAATTAAAGTGGTTTGAGGGAAAAGCCATTTTCAAAAAAGTCGTTCAATTAAATCAGAAAGGCGATGTCGTTATTAAAGGCTACATCGAATCTATGATATGTAATGATGAAACTTGTATGCCTCCTGAAATGGTTGACTTTGAACTAAAAGTTAAGAGTTCAGAGGCCGTAGCAGCAGCAGAAAAAGCTAAACCAGATACAAAAGCTGGACAAACAGAAGAAGAGGAATCATATTGGGCTATCTTTCTATTAGCATTTGGTGGTGGTTTAGCAGCACTACTAACACCATGTGTTTTCCCAATGATACCAATGACTGTAAGCTTTTTTACAAAAACAAGTGCAACAAAAGCAGCAGGTATCCGAAACGGTATTCAATACGGTATTTCAATTATTGTTATCTACCTGATTCTTGGAGTAGCAGTATCGGCAATTTTTGGAGCCAGTGCCTTGAACGAATTATCAACTAACGTTTGGTTTAACCTCTTCTTTGCATTACTACTGGTCGTATTTGCTTTCTCATTCTTTGGTGCATTCGAAATCGTAATGCCAAGTTCATGGGTTAACTTTGCTACTAAAGGGGAAGAAAAAGGTGGATTTATTGGTACTTTCTTTATGGCCTTTACATTGGCTTTGGTTTCTTTTAGCTGTACCGGACCAATTGTAGGTGCATTACTTGTAAAAGCAGCAACAGGTGGTTATATGGGACCAATTGTTGGTATGCTTGGATTCTCATCTGCTTTGGCACTTCCATTTGCCTTTTTTGCAGCTTTCCCTGGTTACTTAAACTCATTACCAAAATCTGGTGGTTGGTTAAACTCAGTGAAGGTTATTCTTGGTTTCCTTGAATTGGCTTTTGCATTTAAGTTCCTATCAGTAGCTGATATGACTATGGGATGGCACATTCTTGAAAGGGAAGTATTCATTGCAATTTGGGTAGCAATTTTCGGTGCTATGGGCTTCTATTTACTTGGAAAAATTCGATTACCACATGACTCACCAATGGAATATATTCCGGTATCACGTTTTGTATTCGCATTAGCTGTATTCGGCTTTACCATCTATATGCTTCCTGGTATCTGGGGTGCACCTGTTAACCTGATTAGTGGTATGCCACCATCAAAAGACTATTCAGAGTCACCATTTGGGGTTGGTTATGAGGCACCTGTTTCAGCAGGAGGAGGTGGTGCACATTTTGAAATGCCTGAAGGAATGCATTATGGACCACAAGGTATCCCTGCCTTTGATGATTACGATAAAGCACTGGCTTATGCCAAGAAGGTAAATAAACCAATTCTACTTGACTTTACAGGCAAAGGATGTACAAATTGCCGTAAGATGGAAGATAAAGTTTGGTCTAATACAGATGTAAAAAGGACATTAACTGAAGACTATATTTTGGTTTCGCTTTATGTTGATATTCGTGAAAAACTGGATGAACCTTATATATCTGAAATAACAGGCAAGAAGATCAGAACTGTTGGTCAAAAGTGGGCCGAATTCCAAATGGAACGCTACCAACAGCAAGGACAGCCATACTACGTTATCATTGATGAAGATGAGAACACTCTAAATACACCAGTTGCTTACGACCCGGATATTAAGAAATATCAAAACTGGCTTAATGATGGTCTTGATAAATACAAGAACAGGTAATTTCACAATTTAAGTCAATCAAAATAATCAAAAGCCCTCTTAATGAAAAGGAGGGCTTTTTCTTTAGGCAGGTGTAAATCAACGTTAATGGATAAAAATCTGCGATTAGTAAAAATCTTATACCTATGTTTTATACAAATAGTTAAATACTTTAGTTTTAATCTATTATTTGTACAAAACCATCCCTATGAATAGGATAATATTAATCGTATCAATCGTCTTCCTTTCTTTAAACTGGATATCGGCTCAAAAAAATTTTGGTCAACTTTCTGAAGAACAGATATATCGAAAAGGAAATAAATACAACACTTGGTCTATCACAATTGGTGGAGGTCCGGTTATTTACTATACGGATGTAATCGATTATACTGCCTTTCCCAGCAGTAACTGGAAGTTTGCCCCCACTGTTATGCTTAGCAAGCAATTTAACCGGCCCTGGGGAATTGACCTACAATGGCTAATGGCCGATATGTATGGGCAAAAAAATCACCGCTACTTTGAAGGCGACCTTCATGACATTAGCATCAACGGAACTTTAAATGTGAATCAACTGGCTATTTTTGGCCCTATTAATGATAAATGGAATATTTACGTCAAATTAGGAATTGGATTAACCTACTTTCGAAGTAAATTACATCGTCTGACACCAGGTAGTTATACTGATCCAATTACAGGAGAAATTGAAATTCTGAATCCGGGAGATGTTTTAAAGGTGAAACACGTATATGAAAATGTAGCTGGTTATCCAACTCCACACGGTTGGCATGCGGATGATTATTTAGTGCAAGGATATGAGCGTAACGGAGATGGCGCTCCTGATAAAGAAACAAACCGCCAAAATGAAGTAATCATTCCCTTCGGTATAGGCGTAAAATATCGTGTTAACAAGAGTTTCGATATAGGTACCGAAATTTTGATGCGACACATGAATGGTGATAATTTAGATGTTAATCTAACAGGAGCGGACAATGACAGTTATATGCTTGCCTCATTAAACTTAACCTATAAAATCGGGAAAAAGAATAAACGACATGCCGCCTGGACCTATAAAGACTTTAACCTGAATTACAAAAGGAGACGAAAAGACGATCCAATGGCTCATAAATTGGATTCCTTAAAGCGTCAGATTGAGCTGATGGCTGCATTGGATTCTGCTAAAACAGACACAAGTACTATCATCACCGAATCAGTCGAATACAAAGAAACTGTTTCCGCATCTATCTTCTTTGATTTCGATAAATCAGATATCACTCAGGATGCGCATATGTCGCTGGCGAAAGTGGCATATGTAATGAATCAGGATAAATCGCTGAGAGTAAAAATAGTTGGCTATTGTGATGAAAGAGGATCATACGAATACAATGTTAAACTAAGTCAACGACGATGTAACGCTGCACTTAGAGTTCTTGTAGACGAATATGACATTGACCCTGATCGATTTGAAATCGATTACAAAGGAGAATCAGAATTACTTTCTGACACACAAAAACTGGCACCAAGAGGTCTTCATTTAGTGAATAGAAGAGTTGACTTATTCGTGATTATTGAATAACAAAGCATGAAAAGTTTTTTATACACATTTATATCAGTATTCATACTGTCGTGCTACTCGACATTGACC
>NZ_CEXQWX010000269.1:0-4611 GCF_982718395.1 Carboxylicivirga sp. | reverse complement strand
CTAGTGGTTACGATGATAGTAACGAATGTATTGCTTATCATGATAATAATGCAGGCAAAGTGGTTGAAAAAGGTAAGTTTATTTTTAATAACCCGATTGAGATGTTTGGTCATGATGGTGATGATACTTTCCTTGGTATGGAGATTATACGTGCAGGATTCAGTGACCGTAACCTGTACTTTGTTGATGCTGACAATGTAATGGTTACTAAAAAAGTAGGTACACGCATATGGGAAGACCAGGATAATAAACTGGCAGCATGGCCAACAGCATTAATGGTACGTGGTGATAAATTATTTGTCCCTTTCCATAAAATTGACTCGGAAGGTAATTGGACAACACCTGAACCTGATAACGCTTATATAGCAATATATTCCTATCCGAATGTAACAAGTGAATCGGAAAAAATCATTATAGATGATCGTACAGGTAACATTGGAGCCAATGGTTTCACTACCGGATTGATCCAGGCTGATAACGGCGACCTTTATTCATATTCATGTGGTGCTGTTATGGCAGGTTTTGCACCGGCATCAACCAAACCATCAGGCATATTAAGAATCAAAAGTGGAGAAACAGAATTTGATGACAATTATTTCTTAAATATCGAAGAAAAAACAAATGGCGGCAAAATCTTTTGGTTCGATTATGTTGGTAATGGAAAAGCGTTAGCTCGAATCATCACTGAAGACCTTAATGTACCTTGGGGTGCTTATGGTCGTGAAATCTTCAACCAAAAATTAGTGATTATTGACTTGGAAGCTAAAACTGTTACCGATGTAGCTAATGTTCCATTACATGCCAAACGCTATACTTCACCACTTATGGTTGAGAACGGTATGGTATACGTCAGCATTGAAACTGCCGATGATGCTTATGTTTACAAAGTTGATGTGGCCAATGCTACGGGCACTAAAGGTGCTAAAATTGTTGGCAAGACCATCAAAGGGTTTTACAAATTATAATAACATACGAAGGAAGCTGAATAAGCTTCCTTCCATATACCTTTAATTACATGTCGTTAAAAACTTTTTGGCGTAAAACACACCTGATTATCGGACTTGTTTCAGGCCTGGTTGTCTTTATATCGTCAATAACCGGAGCCCTTTACGTATTTAAAGATGAGGTTGAAAGTATAACACACACTTTTCGTCATGTTGAGCCGCTTGAAGATGATTTGCTGTTACCATCAGAGGTGTTCGCAATCGCCAAACAGGCTTTACCAAACACCCAGATACATGGTGCTATTTATAATGGAAAATCGCAAGTTGTTGAAGTGATTTATTATCAGGAATCTCCATTGTATTACGGGGGAGCATATGTTCATCCAATAACAGGGGAGGTGGTAAAGCAGGTGAATTTTTTCCGTACTTTTTTCGGGCTGATGCTGGCCGGACATACATCGCTGTGGCTGCCCCCAACCATTGGCATGCCAATTATTGCGGTTTCGGTCATAATGTATCTGATCCTGGTTATCAGCGGTATCGTATTATGGTGGCCTAAAGGCAAAAAACGAAATGGGGTATTTACATTCACTAAAACAAATAAGCTTTTAGTTAAGATTAAAGAATGGCATGTTGTATTTGGTTTTTATGCCACTTTTTTTGTGCTTATCATGCTGTTGACAGGAGCCATTTGGTTATTCAAAGGCTTTGAGCAAGGTATTTACAGTTCCTTGGGTGGAAATAAAGAAGTGAGTTTTTCCTATCCGAAATCAGATGTGAGCAAGGCAGGCTCGTTACCTTCACACGTCAATGTGGTGGATAGTGTTTTTCAAATCGTGAGTAAAGAATTTGGCTCTGAAGCTAATATTGAAATTCATGATATATCGGATGCAGAGTCATCCATTTTGGTAGAGGTAAATTGCAAACCAGGTACTTACTGGCAAATGGATTATTTATACTACGACCAGTATACATTAAAAGAAGTAACACCGTCTCACATTTATGGCCGATATGAAAATGCCGATATGGCCGATACAGCGATTCGATTAAATTACGACATTCATTCCGGTGGCATTGGTGGTTTTCTTGGCAAGTTGCTGGCTTTTTTGGTAAGCCTGTTATCAGCCAGCTTCCCAATTACGGGATTCATCTATTGGTTGAAACGCACCCGTGAAAGCAAACAACGCAAGAAAGACTTTATTGCTGAGTTGAAATAATAACCTGAGTTTGATTTAAATTTCAAACCTCAGATTGATCTAAAAAGTTGATTGACAAGTTAGAATTTTAGAGGAATAGTGAACTATTACGATAAAATTTAACGAAGTCAATCAGCTTTCTTAGACGAAGCTATAAGTCATTCCACTTATAAACAGCAATTTTCTTCATATAAATGATTCGAAATAATCCACTATTACTTCATCCTTTATATTCGTAAATTGCTATTTATAAGCGGTCTGAGGTCGAAATTTAATGTCAATCTCAGGTTAATAGATAGGAAAAAATCCCGCAGAGTTTAATCTTTGCGGGATTTTTGTTTCTAATAAGAATTGCCTGCTAGCTTTTATGTCTGGCAATTTCTTCATTGATTTTATTCAGCAACTCATCAGTATAATAACCACCTCGTTTTGCAATCATATCAATGGTAGCAATAGTACCCATGGTTTTAAAAACGACCGGATTTTTCAGTTGCTTGTATTTAGGATTAAGCTTAACTAGGAAATCTTTTATAAATGGATATTGCTTAACAACTGTTGCTATAATGCTTGATGGTGTCACAGTGCCATCTGCTTTTTCAACTCTATCTGCAGCATTCTGCTCATTCTGGCCTTCGTTTTTCCAGGTTAAAAGCTTTTGAGAACCTGTTAAACTGCGAATATGCGTTACATCCTGCATCATCTCCAACACACCTTTAAAATGACCCTCGTCATCGCGCACGGCATTGTAGATGATGTAAATAAATTTACCTCCCATTTCCAGCCAAAACTCAGCTTCATCCTGCTCACCTTTTCTGAAGGCGTCAATGATCTGCTCAACGGTTTCCACGCTTTCACGCGGGTGACAGTTTTGCACTTTACGGCCGATAACGCCAGCACTTCGAGGAAAAACACGGTGTTTGGTATCACTGTAAAACTTCACTACATCATTTTCATCTACATAAGATAAATCGACCTGCAGGTGTTTAAAAATAAGGTTGATACGTTCCAGAGTGAGTTTACCCATACTAACATCCATCTCCTCATTAGAACCTAATGATGATGCGACACCGTGTTTTGCTAAAACAGCTGTTAAATCACTTAATAAGGAATTATTTTCATCCTTGGGTTCCTCTTTTACATCTATGCTTTGTTTTACCTTAAAAGCTGGCGGATTATCAATCAGGCAGTAGCCAATCTCATCATCACTGATGCGCATTTGAGCAAATTCGGCATCAGATAAAAGCTGGAGTGAAGTTGGGTAAAGCACCTCTCTTTCTTTCTCCAGAATATCGCGCACCACATAAAACACATTGGCTTGTGCATCTAAAAAAGCCTTATCGTTATCTGCTTGCAAAAAAGCATGAGCTGCTTTAATGGTTTCGCGCACTTTGTTATCAAATGACCACATGACTTTTGAAGGGCGGTCAAACCCTTTTACTTCCAATGCAGAAAATAGCTGGTTTTGTTTACGGCTGAAATGTACATTTATCTGCGATAGTTTTTCGTATAATTCAAGCCATTGGTTTTTAATGAATTTACCATTAAGTAACTGTTCCATTTGTTGCAACACTTTCTCCAGTGCATCAGCTTCTCGTTGGTAAGTATGAATAGGATGACCAGCCGGTAATTTTAACTCGACAGTTTCCATAACATCTTTAAATACTTCAATGATGTCGTCCATATCATCGACCATGTGCTCATCGCTAATGCCATATTCAATCATTTGCTGCTCGCCGTAGGCAAATTCTTCAGCAGTGATTTTTTTGAAGATTTTATTCACCAATTCTTTAGCTGCTTGTGGTGTTAGCTCCTTATTAAACACCTTCAACTTGATATCCATGATCTTTTGCATCTTATCATGATCCAGATCCAGGTATTGTTTCATCTTTAAATCAGTTTTGGGCATAAACCATACATGGAATTCATCTTCGGCTTTTTGTTCCACCTTTTTATCAAATCCTTTTTTAGCCATTAGCTCGTACAAAGGGAAAGGTTCAAAATCCTTGATAACATGTAATCCTTCGCCAGGCTGTAATTCTTTTAATGTATCTGTAATACATGCATGAAATTCTTCTTGTTGGTTTCGGCCGTCAAGCTTTATAAATGTGATGTCTGATTTCATTATAATATTATTTTATTTCGTAATAAAACCAATAGACGAGTATGGTGTTTAGCCAATTTGTGCATTTCTGACCGTTCTCAATGAAAATCCCTAAATGTTGGGATGGAATTGTCCGGCTAGACTTTATTAAAGCTTGAAATAACAAGCAAAGTTTTCTGATGAAAAGCTCGGGATCTTAGAATCTGATTTTGAATAAGTGCGCAATGTCAAAACTTCAATTTGTTAAAAAACCTTAACTATCTTTCAATTTCTTTCATTACGTTTGTATGCCTTATAAGGTAATGGTTTAATACCTCAATGGTGATGATGAAGTTAGCGCGGCATAAGATATCAGAAGACGCTTCAATTC
>NZ_CEXQWX010000268.1:0-4691 GCF_982718395.1 Carboxylicivirga sp. | reverse complement strand
ACTCCAACGAAAACCCATATTTGAAAGCAATCAGGAATTACCAACAATAAATAAAGTCCAACGAAAACAAAACAATTCTTCAGTAATTGTTAAAACAAATCCACAGGCAAGTAGCAATTCACTTAATACTATCTCTCCAATACAATCTAAGCACAGCAATAGTGTATCTACAACTCAAAAATCTGTTGCTAACAATATCCAAAAATCTTCACTTAAGTTAGATAAGAAATCAGACCTGGAGGAACAGAGAGACTTACCGGTTAGTGAAGATACTGATATTAAGAAAAAACCCATTTTTGAGAGTAACGAAGAAGCATCGGGTCAAAATAATATCCAAAAATCATCTGATACCGATAATCATTCAGTAAGTTCTGATTTGGAGAGTCGTTTGAATGCAACTAAGGGAGCTGGTCAAAGTTTGGATAAGAGCACTCAGACTCAGATGGAATCAAGCATGAATGCAGATTTTAGCAATGTGCGTGTTCATAAAGGTCCGCATGCAGCTCAAATGAATCAGGAACTGAATGCAAAGGCATTTACTCATGGGAATGATATTTATTTCAACAGGGGAAATTATGATACCGGTTCAAGTTCAGGTCAGAGGTTGTTAGCTCATGAACTTACGCATACCATTCAACAAGGAAAAAGTATTCGCAGAATTCAGCGAAATATTGATGATTTATCAAATGCTCTGAACATTGTAGGAACAACAAATAAATCTCCCAAGTTGGATGACGTATTAACTAAACATCGAAATGCCAGTCCGAATAATGCTATCCTAAGGAACGAAATTAAGTTGATTCAAAGTTTTTTTAAGAATCCCAGTGATCCACTACTTAAACAACGAATCGTAAATCACGCTTCAAAAACAACGCTTCCAATAGTTTTAGATGTTTATTTTGATGTATTAAAACTCCATGGATGGTATTCTGAGGCCTCACAATTGGCTGATAAGACAAAGCACTATTTTGGTAAAACCGCTTTTTATAGTGCTTCGTTCTATAAAAATGTTCTAAAAAAAGATTTAAGCTGGCTTTCGGAACATGAAGATGTGAAAACATATATTCCCTACCGATATGTACATACTTACAGAATGTATTTGTTTGGTCCCTTCAGACCTTTACAAACATTAATTGGAAGACGGGATTTGATGCAAAAATATAACTTCATCAAGGGAAGGGTAAAAAGCCAGGTGGGCCTGTTCAAAAGTGAACGAAATCTTATTGCATTAGAAGCAGTTATCAGACTTGATAATTTCAGAAAAAAGCATTTATACAATCTTGAGAAAAGAGTTCACAGTTCAATTGATTATGGTGTCAAAGAATTTGCTGCAGAAGAATTAATGCAAACAGACTGGTCTGAGGTAGCAAAGAATGAAAGTCTTACAGAGGAGGAAGTATACCTTTTGGATAAGGTTAAGCGATATATTTATGCTGAATCGTTCAGAGCAAAGAAACTTTATAGTTCTTCAAAAGAGAACATCACAAAATATTTGCAGGGTAACAAAGAGATTACCAAGAAAATTAAAAAGGGATTTAAAGCTAAGGAGTTTAAAATATACGAAGCACCCTTACTCGTCATTGCTAAACAAGTTTTCAATCTAACATCAAAAGGAAAACTACCCTCACAAAAAGCGCATCTCAAAAATTTCGATAAGGCTCTGAAGAAATTGATACGACTAAGTCGAAAAATCAGTATTAAACAAATACAGCTTCAAAGATATAAGGTTCGGAAAAGGTCAGGTTCATTAATTGAATTATATGGAATACTACAATTCTTTATACGATCTATATATCTGAAGATTGATACCAATAAAAAAGAAGAAGAAGAAAAATACAGCAGAAACTTAAGAGTATATAATCGTTTATACCTGGCAACAAAGTTTTCAAGATTAGCAGAAATGCTGGGTTATTCAAGGCTTTTAAACTTATCAAATGAAGTAGGAAGCCCTAATCAAAAATCGAAGTTCAATTACAATCAAAAAGAAACACTATTAGCTTTTGGAGAAAAAGTAGAGTGGAAACAGGATGAAGTAGGAGGGAAAAGTGAAAAACTCTTAAATAAATTTATAAGGGATACGGGTGAAATCAATAATTCAGAATACCTGGCTCGATTAGTAAGCATATATCTGCATGGAGCCTTAATAAATCAGGAGATTGAATTGTTGAAAGCAAAACTTGCCAAAAGAGGTGGCAAATATTATGATGCTTCTAAGGATCAGGATTCAGAAGAATACACTCCGATTATTAACGAAGTAAATGAAGAAACTAATAAAATAAACAAAGGATTGGATGCTGTAATTCCAAGACGATTTATTTTGAGGAATGTTTGGTATTCACCACAGTACAAAGACAGACAAAGGTTTGGAGCTATTGTACAGCAAGATCAAAGGTTTAAAAATGAATTCTCTGCGAAATTCGCTCCTTCAGATGTAAATCTGGTGCCAAGAAGTTACTACAAACATAGGCTGGAAAACGGAATTGTTGTTTGGGTATTTAGTCAAATGGATGAATTGGTAAAATCGCTTAAACTACTATTTCCTGAAATAATTCCTGCTAATGCTTCGATGAGTGATTTGGAGTGGTTTAACAGTTTAGCTAAATATCTGAGTGAAAAGGAAGATTCAGCAGGTAAGGAAAAAACAGATACCAGTGCGAAAAAGGAATTAGATGAGATGGATCGCTCTGCTACTGAAAAATTGGTTACCAATCCAACCAAAAAACTAAATAAGTTGCGACGTAAAGCGTTTTCTCATCATCGCAGGGTAATAATTAAAAACGTCATTCGTCCATACTGGAATAGATTTGATGAAGGCAATATAAGAACCTGGTCGAGTCCCCTTAGGGCCATTGAACGAACACTTAGCCTGGCAAAAAATGCTGTTCCTGCTACAGATGTCAAGTTGCAATTAAGTATGACCTTGTTTGAATTGGCACCCTTGATGTATAGCAGGCTGCTGAATCAAAAAGTGCTGTTTTTGAATACAACCACTAATCGAATTGATGTTGTTAGTAAGCTATTACCACACGTAGTTGGTGCGTTGAGTTATGGAAATAAAATTTTAGAGCATTGGAGTGATCTAGATCCGGAATTTCCCCGAGCCTTTCATTCTCTCCGAATTAAATCGCTGGAATCATTACGCGACGGATTAACACGAATCATAAAAAATCAATATGCAGGTCAATGGCTCATTGGAGAAAAAAGCAGTAATAAACTCAAAGAATCAAAAAGCAGAAGGCCTTTCACCAAGAATAAAGGAATTATTTATAGCGGGAAAATATACAGGATTGAAGGAGTTGATGTTAACTTCAGCTATAAACCAGCCATTAAACTCGAAACCGGGAATATTGCATGGGAGCCTTCCAAGGTAAAAGATATTAACCCATCAGTACTTAAAATAGATGGTAAGGAAATTCCCTGGCGAGAACGGAAAGGAAAGGTACTGTTCACCCTGTTTGAAGCGGAAGTTGATGGTTCCGGGTCTCGTGAGTTACAGGTAAAGGATAACGATGATTATCTTTTAAATAAAATCAGATCCATCATTGCCATTGAGGATACAATGCAACAGCTTAAGGCACTTGGAGAAACCATTGAAACCGTTGGAGAATGGGCAATGACTCCTGTATATTTTATTCCGGGTGTTGGTCAGGCAGTAATGGCGGGAGAAATATTAGTAGGTGTACTTCAGGTGTTAACCGGCGAAGAATTTAAACATATAAAAAGTCTATTAACTGGTGATGCTGATAAGCTTCTTAAAGAAGGTTTTGAGAAATTTAAGAATTTTCTTGAACCAGAATATTTCTGGAAGTTTTTCCTTGACGATAGCATAAAATTACCACCTCTTGCAAAATCTGAAGAAAATAAGAAACCTCGCATTCGAAAGAAAAGCAGCAAATTGTCAAAAATGATGAGAGGTATTAAAGGGCTTGCAAAAATACTTTACAGGGGTACTCAGAATCTTAAATTCCGATTTAATTATTTAATAAAACGAATTCGGATGTTTGTGCTGAAGCGTCCTAAATTGATCTCATTCTTTAATTTTATAATTGATAATTTCTTTAGACTTTCTCGATTGCGGGGACATAAAGTAAGCCATTTTGTTGAAAACAGTAAGGGGGATGCTCAGGAATTTGGAGGGAAAATTAGTAATACTTTAGAAACACTAAAAACATTAGAAATTCCAAAAGATTTGGTTCCATTGCATTTAATAGTTGATGCAGTTTTGAGTTATGCAATTCCTAAGATAGCAAAAGGACCCAAGAAATTAATTGTTAAAGGAGTAATTGAAGGGCTTCGTGCAGTTGGTGTCTATGATAAGATTATGAAACGTGTAGCAGATTATCTTATTAACCAGGGAATTGATCCGAATAAGATCTGGTTGCAAATTGCTGATGAGAAAATCAAGCCTCAGATAAATACACTTGGTAAGGAGCTTTCAAATTCGATGAACAACATGTTTAAAGGTGTTCCGGGACTCTCTGGTATCGGAGTAAAAGCTCCTGAAATAACGGAATTGTCGACTATGTCTCAGGAAGAACAGGAAAGCGCAATTGGAGAAGCTCAACCAAAGTTAAATTCTAATATTGAGCATTTTGATCCAGCCGGGATCAAGATTTCAAATAGTTCTGGAGAACAACTAAGTGAAGACAAGCTGAATAATTTAGCAGAACAATATGGAGAAGATTTTTCAC
>NZ_CEXQWX010000267.1:0-4880 GCF_982718395.1 Carboxylicivirga sp. | reverse complement strand
ATGCGCCCTTTTTCCACTTGGAGCTTCATTCTCCAGGTTATAGCTAAAGGCTGAATACCGTGTTTTATCCCAATGCCCTTGAAAGTCAGCCCAGCCTTGTGTACCCCCGGTATCAACATCAATATCAGAGAATCTTTTAACGAGAAAATCCTCAAGATCAAATGCCGTTTTGGAGCAATTTGAAATATTCATGCTGATGTACAACCGTGTGGTATTTTTAGAATAAGTAAATACCTGTTTAATGCGTAATAACTGATCGTCTGTTATGGTGTTTGAGACGAAAACAAGTTCTTCAGGGGAGTCTTTACACACATGTCTGTTCTCCAGCAATATGCCTTGACAATCACTATATACGTCATATTTTACATGATCAGAACCTCCGATCCGATAAGCGAGAGTGTACCCTTCGGTTAAGTCTCCTATGGATAAGTGCTCATAAGTACCTTCTTTTTCAACTGATGCAAAGGCAGGCTTACCGACTTCGTTCATTACCTGGCCCTTATCACTGATTCCAATATGGGCTCTATCAGTTTCAACTGTTGTTGTATAATTTGCCATATTACTTTTGTTTAATTATTGACTTGTGGGGTATTTAGTTGAATTAGAAGATCAGAATATTTTTCCTTCTTTGCTGTATTCTCTTTGAATACCATATAGCAGATCTGCCTCTTCGGGATAATCAAGATTTTTGTGTAGTGCTTGCAAACACGCATATTGAACTACATTCACAATATTACCCCCATTTAGATTATATCTTTTTGCAATTCCATGTACATCGATGTGCTCATCGTCAGATTCCGGTTCCGGTAGATACGTGTTCCACAACCTTATCCTATCATGCTTTTTAGGTGGTGGAAAATAAATATACCCCTGAAATCTTCGGGAGAAGGCCTCATCAATATTCCCTTTATAGTTCGTTGCGAGGATAACCAGACCAGGATAATCTTCAACGCGCTGCAACAAATACGAAACCTCTTGATTAGCATATTTGTCATGTGCATCCCTGATATTTGTACGTTTTCCAAACAAGGCGTCGGCTTCGTCAAAGAACAATATCCAATCTTTATTTTTTGCCTTGTCAAATAATTTGCCCAGGTTCTTTTCTGTTTCTCCGATATATTTGGAAACTACCAGTGACAAATCAATTTTGTAAACATCCCTGCCGTTGGTTTTACCTAATAAAGATGCCGTCATTGTTTTGCCAGTTCCGGGAGGTCCGTGAAAAAGAACTCTTAAACCTGATTTAAGTTTTTTTCCAACTTTCCATTTTTCCTTTAATCTTGAATTATGCTCAATCCAGATATTAAGGTCTTCAATTTGCTTTAAAGTTTCAGCAGGTAATACAAGATCCGACCATTCCAGTGGTGTTTCAAGCAGTTGAGCAGGAAAATTAAATCCAAACCTTGGACGTGATATTGCTCCGGTTGTAAATAATTCAACATATTCCTGCTCCATGATTATCATCCCACTGAGCATTGGTTCACCAACAGGTGGATCTTCAATTCGTATCACTTGGTTTTTTATCAAAAAGCTTTCACTCTCCAGCAATCGTTGCACCTGTATTCTTTCTTCGGGGGAATCACCAGCTAATAAAAACAGCGCAGTTTCGCACGTTGGTATAAAACCTCTGAAATTTTTACCACGAACCCCTCCTATCCTCTGAAAATCGCCATTATCACCTATTTTGTCTTTTATTACTATATCCAGTAAATCAGGTATTACATGTGGAACCAAGGTTAATAAAAGTAGCGCCTTTGCATATTCCCTTTCTTGTTCTTCGATATCTGCCAGGTAATCATTAATTATTTCCGGTATAAAAACCGACCATGTTTTCGAATCAGGGGTTTTGGGCTTACTTTTATCTGATTTATCCGGAAAATAAGTATTCAACCTGAATCTTATCAATTTATCAATGTAGAGAAATTCATGATTTGTGGGATATTCTTTTTGGTTAGTTTGTTCCATTGATTCATTATCGGTATCATTAGTAACTTCCGAATGAACTTCTTCTTCATTTATGACTCCAAAATTAGATTCAAGAGGCGTTTCATTGATTTCTGAAGCAGTATTTTCAGCATTATCCTTTTCGCGATTAAATAAGCCAAAAAATCTTCTTTTTGAGTTATTCCCACCCATTGACTAAAAATTAGCAGTTATAATTTAATAAGATTGCTCCCGCTATTCAGAAAGTTCTTCTTCTGATTCATCTTGACTTTCTTTCTGAATATCTGTTTCCATTTGCAGCCCTTCCTCTTCTTCCATCTCCTGTTTTTGAAGTTCTGATTTTTCCTGAATTTGCTTATCCTCTTTCAGACGCTCCTCGGCTGTTCCTTTATCAGCATCCTTTTTTTGAATTGTTGGCCCGAAAAAGCCTTTTCCCTTTTTCTTTGGCTGAATGGTTGAACCAAAGAAAGATTGTTGTTTGTCACCGGAAGGTCGAGAATTTCGGTGTCGACGGTAAGATGATTTCATTGCTTTTCTAGATTAATACGTTCTAAAACTTCTGCTGTCAAATTCTCATAATCTTGTGCTCCATTGCATCTGCTGTCATAAGAAAATATATCCTGTCCATTTTCCTGCGCATGAGCAAGTGTAATATTTGAGCGAATTCTGGTATTGAAAACGGTTTTACCAAATTCATTATGAAGTCGTTCCCATATCTGCTGATTCATCTTTTTCCTTGGTTCAAACTTTGTAAGCAAGTAACCAAGAACTTTAATTTGAGGATTAAGTTGTTTTCTGACAATATTAAATCTGTGCATAAAACTCTCTACTCCTTTGAGAGGTAAAAATTCCGCTTGCAGAGGTAGTATTACAAAATTGCTGGCAGATAATGCATTTATAGTAAGTAAACCTACCGAGGGAGGACAATCAATAATAATATTGTCATATTGATCATTCACCTCTTCGAGCAACATTTTAAGTAAGTGCTCCCTGTTATAAGTACTTACCAGTTCAAGTTCTGCATCTCCTAATTCATGTGAAGCCGGAACAAGATCCATTCCGTTTGCTTCGTATATTGCATTGCTTATATATGCATCTTCACCTCTGAAGAAGCTTCTGATTAAGTGTGAAATATTCGGATTATGATTTTCAATAAAGCCAAGAGACTGTGAAAGGTTGGCCTGGGGATCCATGTCAATCAGCAAGACTTTTCTTCCCAAATCCCGTAGCCGGGCACCCAGGTTCACTGCAGTAGTAGTTTTACCCGATCCTCCTTTTTGTATGGCGAGCGAGATGATCATTTTTATAATTTAAGTACCGTGAGGCAGTCCTCCAGGTTTTTTGGGGATCGAATTATTATATCCCTTTATTCTAAAGAATTTTCCGCGCATTGTTTTCAATGAACCAAACTGTGGTTTATTGCCCTTTTTATAGACAATTTTATATCTGTCAAGCCATCGGTTATAGAATGGTATCCTGTTAATACCACTCTTTAGTGGCCACATGTTTTCATATTTATCTGCCCCTTTTATACCACCATGCTTGCCACTGAAACCTAAATCCGTGACATGATCTATATCTTCATTACTTAATGATTTTTTAGAGTATTTATACGCTTTCAGCGCTTCGCGATAATTCTTTGTCAGACTACTATCTCTTGTTGAACTGTCGCTGTTCGGCCTCCTTTGCAAAACTCTACCCTCTTTTACCATGAACTTATCGCTCACTCCGATTTGAATATTGGAGCCTTCATGTTGCATATGTTCAGTGGTATTCTTCATTCGGATATTTCGATTAAATCCTTTCAGCTTGATAGAGGTCGGATAATCTCCTGGTCGTTTATACCAATAAATTGGTATGGCTTCCGATTCAGTATTCCCGGTTTTTAAGTTTTTAATGTCTGGTTTGAGCCATTGCTCTATCAAATTGGCAATCGTATCATTTAGTGCGAATTTCCTTCCCTTAAATGGATTTATATAGTGAGTATTAAGAAGAACTACTTTTCCTTTCTCTTTATATTCTTTAGGTGTTCCAAGCTTGTTTTTAGGTGGCGGGAATGTATTCTGAATTAGAATGTCCCATAATTTTGATGTCACCATTACTTTATCCATGAACACATTCTGAACACGTAGCTTTTTAATTGGATTGTTTGTATCAATTACTCCTTTCTTAGCATTGAATTTAATATCAAGAAAGACTCCTCCCATATTTAAAATCCATTCCTCAAGTGCAACTTCCAAACGTTTAATATCTAATACCCACTTTTTCTTCTTATCCGTTCTTTTAAGTTTCTTTTTAACCTTGCTTAGCCGAACAATATTGCGCATCGTTTCTGGAGTAAGCTTTTTATCCGTAAACCTTCTCTTCAGATATTCTTTCAGTTCTTTTTTAACAGTATTAAATTTGCCCACTACCGTAAATTTTTCAAGAGCATTAGACAAGGTATTATACATGTTGTTTGCCATCAATTTTTCCGGCTTGGTCAATGCAGCATATTTACCACGAAGTCTGATTTTTTCTTGTACTTCCGGTGCAGAAGAAACTTTATCAAGAAATTGTAAGGTAACATCTTCCAATCTTGGGTGTAATCCACCGGAGTCATTCGAAATTCCTGATAATGATACTCCACTTTTTTGTGCAAAATGATCAGCTTCTTTTTCCAGCTTCGGATCTATTACCAAACCTTTATTAGCCTTACCATTAACAGGTTCTGCAGAATGCTCTTCGTTTACAGGACGACTTCCGGTTTGTTGAATTACATGACCCAATTCATGATTTAAAAGATCACTACCGTTCGGACTATGTATGTTTTCATTAGAATTCGCAAAAATATGACTTCCTGTGGTGATTGCCCTGGCTCCGATTGACTCTGTGGCTTCTGATCCTTCACTGCCGGTATGCAACCTTACATGTGAAAAATCTTCTCCATATTGTTC
>NZ_CEXQWX010000266.1:0-4947 GCF_982718395.1 Carboxylicivirga sp. | reverse complement strand
CTCTGCTGGTACCGTAATGCTGCTGTATTTTTCTGCAGAGCATATACTTAGAAGGATTTTCAGCTCCTATACAGAATCAATCAAAAGTTATTTCCTGATCGTCATACCCTGTTCTATTGGTGCAATGGCTTTTGCAGCGTCCGACACCTTCTGGTTTTCTGCAGTTGAAGCCGAGGTATATGCTTTATCTGTATTCTTTACGGCACTATGCTTCTGGCTATTTCTAAAATGGGAAGAAGCAAACGAGACAAGTGGGTCTGGTACCAAATGGTTAATCCTGATTGCTTACCTCACTGGTCTTTCTGTTGGTGTACACCTTTTGAATTTACTTATCATCCCTGTATTGATTCTTCTAATTCTTCTGCGTAAAAATCCATTCACCTGGGCACTTCTGCTAAAGGCCATGTTAATTGGCGGAGGTATACTTGGAATTCTGTTATTTGGTGTTATTCAGAATGGCTTATGGCTGGCCGGCATTTTAGAGATTATCAGTGTCAACAACATGGGATTCCCAATCAATTCAGGTCTTATTCTATTCGCTGCTATCATTTTTGGTGGATTATTTGGTGCTGTGTTTATTACGCGCAGGAAAAATAGCTGGACACATTTACTAGCCGTCGTTTCTCTTGTTTTTATGATAGGCTATTCATCATATGCCATGATTATTATTCGGGCTGATGCCAACACACCTATCAATCTGAATGATCCGTCGACTGTCTTTTCGCTTGATAGTTTTCTTAATCGTGAACAATATGCTCAAAATCCACTTCTTTATGGTCATTACTACAATACAAAGGCAGGTGAATTAAAATATAAAGATAGCTACCGCCGCAATGGAGATAAGTATGAGTCGTATAAAAAATCCGATGCTTATGATTACGACAAAGCAGGCAGTGGTTTCTTTCCTCGTATGCACAGTCAATCACCAACACATAAATATGGCTATCAACAATGGGCCGGAGCTGATCCTAACTTAACGACTAAACCATCGTTTGTCACTAACCTTCGCTTCTTCTTTAATTACCAGATCAACCACATGTATATTCGATATTTTATGTGGAACTTCTCTGGCCGGCAAAACGATGAACAAGGCCACGGTGAAATGCATAAAGGCAACTGGATTACAGGCATTCCTTTTCTGGACAGGAGCACAGAAGGCAATCAACCACATAGCTACTCAATCAACAACCCATCCAATAATCGGTATTTTATGTTCCCACTTTTGCTGGGTATTGTAGGAATTTTATTCCTGATTAATGCAGGCAAAAATGGAAAAAAATATCTTTCTGTTACAGGCCTCTTATTCCTTATGACTGGCCCGGTTATTATTCTTTACCTTAATCAAACACCTTTTGAACCAAGGGAACGGGATTATGCTTTTGTAGGTTCTTTCTTCGCCTTTGCCCTATTCATTGCTTTTGGAGCCTTTTATGTGGGGCACTTGATCTATCAAAAATCTAAAAGTTATCTAACTACCAGTCTGGGACTATTACTACTAACATTTGCAGTACCACTGTTAATGTTAGCACAAAATCTGGATGACCATAACCGATCTGATCGATATTTTGCATTAAACCAGGCCCGCAGTTATCTTAACTCTTGCGAGCCCAACGCTATTTTATTTACCTATGGTGATAATGACACCTATCCGTTATGGTATGTACAAGAAGTAGAAGGTTATCGCACCGATATTCATGTTATAAATTATGGATTAATGGGAGCCGATTGGTGTGTGCAACAGCTTGCAAATGCAGTTAATCAAACCCAAGGTATTCAGTTTTCCATTCCACAGGAACGCTATAAAACAGGCAATCTTGACTACGCTCTTCTATTGGATCAGAATAAAGAATTTGCCCCACTTCAAAGCATTGTGCAATTTATTGGAAGTGATAAGGAAAGCTCAAAACTACCATTACAAAATGGAACTAAAGTTGATTTTTCACCAATCAATCGCTTCCTTTTGCCCTATGATAATCATGATACGCTGAAGTGGCAATGTCCCAAGCGAGTATTATACAAAAATGATATAGCGCTGCTTGACTTATTGGCAAATAACAAATGGGAACGACCCATTTACTTTACCATTGGTGCCGACCCTGAAATATTTCTTGGTTTGCAAAAACATTTGCGTTATGATGGTTTGGTTTATAAACTGACGCCACAGGCAAAAAAAGAAGGTCAGCCCATCTATTATGATTTAGAATCACTTTTGGATATCTATCTCAATAGAATTGATCTCGGTGATGGTTCAACAGCATACTACGATCACTATTGTCGCCGCACATTCGATGTGATGAAATATCGCCAGATTGGCAATATTCTGGCTTCTGATTTATTGGAGCAAAGCAGATTTGAAGAAGCCAAAAAAGTCATCAAAAAGAGCCTGAAAGAGCTACCTATTGAAGCTGCTCCTGATGTTGCTGGTAACATTCCCCTTCTGCATTTAGCTCATCAATGTGATTTAAAGCAAGAAGTTTCAGTGCATGCCAGTTTTCTTTTAAACCGTCATCTCAATAACCTGATGTGGTTTGCTTCTCTTTCTTCAAGCAAGCAACAAATGAATCAAAGTACATTCCAACAGGAATTAGATAAAGGACAAAGAATTAAGATGATGCTTGATACAATTAACAATGCCGCACTGCTCGATCAACTTTCATTTGTTTATAAACAAATTGGAATAGAAATATAACTATATATCAAGACTTGAAATCCAATTATTCTTGTAGATCAATTAGTAAAATTCATTGCGATACTCGTCGTCCGACTAAATTGACTTAATGTCTATTAGCCGGATGACGAGTGATAATTTAAGACCATCCATTAGTGCTCATAACGGCATTATATAAATTCAACAGCAGCAGGTAAAAACTTATCGGTTTAAGCAATCCAAAGTACGTTCTGATTATTACAACTATTGTAAAGGTCAAACAAACAAAAAATTGTATTTTTGGAACTTGTCAAAATACAGCATGTTTTATGGCTATGGGTTGACGACACTATCTTATTGAAATTAAGTAATTATGAAGCAATATACGCGTTTAAATTTAATACTCGGTTGGTTAACATTTTTTATATCTGCCACCGTTTATACAATGACTATTGAGCCAACCGCCTCATTTTGGGATTGTGGTGAATTTATTTCCACTTCTTATAAGCTTTTGGTTGGTCACCCTCCTGGAGCACCGTTTTTTATGATCATGGGTCGTTTTTTCTCTTTGTTTGCTCCTGATGAAGCGTCGGTTGCTTTTATGATTAACATGATGTCGGCCCTAGCCAGTGCGCTAACGATCATGTTCCTTTTCTGGACCATCACTCACCTGGCTAAAAAGATATTCATCACCGAAGAAGAACCTCCTGTATGGCGCACTTGGGCTGTAATGGGATCCGGACTAGTTGGTGCATTAGCTTATACATTCTCAGATACATTCTGGTTTTCTGCTGTCGAAGGTGAGGTTTACGCTATGTCTTCACTATTTACAGCGGTTGTTTTCTGGGCTATTCTAAAATGGGAGAATGTTGCTGGACAAGCTTATTCTAACAGATGGCTGATACTCATTGCCTATCTGATGGGTTTATCAATCGGCGTTCACCTGCTTAACCTTCTTGCCATTCCGGCAATTGTAATGGTTTACTACTTTAAAATGTACGAGGTTAACCGTAACAATACCATTAAAGCCTTAGCGATTTCAGCAGTAATTCTTGGCGGAATTCTATACGGCATTATTCCTGGAGTTGTAAAAGTAGCCAGCTGGTTCGAACTGGCTTTTGTCAATGGTATGGGTCTACCGTTTAATTCGGGAGCCATCATCTATATGATTCTGTTATTGGTAGCACTTGTAGCAGGTATCTGGATCACTTACAAAAAGAAAATGGCCATTGCCAACACCGTTATCCTTGCTGTAACAGTCATCATGATAGGTTATTCATCATTTGCCATGATCGTGATCCGGTCATTTGCAAACCCACCAATGGACCAGAACTCGCCTGAAGATGTTTTCTCTTTAATGTCTTACCTGAATCGTGAGCAGTATGGTGATCGTCCGTTATTTTTCGGACAGAACTATAACTCACCACTCGACCGTGAAGCCATGCGTAATCAAAAAGGTGCACCGGTTCGAATCAAGAAGGACGGAGAATACAAGACTGTTGATTATCGACCTAAATATGAATTTGACAGTCGAACAACAACTATGTTCCCTCGCATGTACAGCCGCGAAGGACGCCATATTAATGAATACAAGAACTGGACAAATCTAAAAGGACGAAGAGTGACTCTTGAAGATGAAACCGGCAGACCTTCATCCATTTCGGTGCCAACTATGTGGGAAAACTTCAAGTTCTTTATGAATTACCAGGTAAATCATATGTACTTCCGCTATTTTATGTGGAATTTCTCTGGCAGACAAAACGATATTCAGGGTCATGGTGAACCTCATAAAGGAAATTGGATAACAGGTATCAAGTTCTACGATGAATACCGCTTGGGTAATGATGATCTCATGCCTGATATCTATGCAAATAATCCGGCACGCAACAAATATTACATGCTTCCGCTGATTCTTGGATTAGCAGGACTATTCTTCCAGTACAATGCCGATAAAAATGGAAAGCAAGGTTTCTGGATTGTGATGCTATTGTTCTTCCTCACCGGATTAGCTATTGTATTATACCTGAACCAAACACCTCTGCAACCTCGTGAACGAGATTATGCTTACGCCGGATCATTCTACGCCTTTTCCATTTGGATAGGTTTAGGTGTTTTATCCATTGTTAATGGTATCAAACGATTTGTACCCGGATCAGTGGCAGCAAGCCTTGCAACCGGATTATGCCTGGTGCTTGTTCCTGGTATTCTGGCTAATCAAAACTGGGACGATCATAACAGATCTGAACGATACATAGCAAGGGATTTAGCTCACAATTATCTTAATAGCTGTGCCGATAATG